>NZ_JBHWKX010000035.1:8638-84071 GCF_042730885.1 Streptomyces sp. NPDC059909 | reverse complement strand
TCAGTTGAGGGTGGCCACTCCTGGTTGAGGAGGGGTGGGTGGGCACCGCGTCCGTGCCCTGAGCCCGTCGGTTGGCCCGCCGGTCAGGGGGAGGTACGTACGCGCGGGCGCGCCGCACAACGCGCCCTGGTCCCCGGATGAGGGGTGTAAGGACCCTTCTTACCTGACGGAAGGTACCGCCGACGAGTCGATATCAGCACAGTTGCCGGGCCATGAAGGACCAGTGGATGCGCCGTGACGGGCGGTACAGCGGCTCATGGCCGAATATGGGGACAAGTCCGCACGACACCGCTATGTATACGTTTGCGAAACGAAACCCGTCCGCATGGCGAGATTCACCGGAGATTTTCCGGCTGGATGAAGGCAACTCCGCAGAAGGTCCGGTCGTGATGTACCGACCTGTCGGTGTTCGGGGGTGACCCGTTATCCGATTTTGACATGGCTGGCCCCCTGAATGGGGCGGCCCGAATGGCAAGATGCCGTAATCACACAAGGTCGCGACACCCGATGGTGTGTGCCCGACCTGTTGGCAACTCCCACACTCGCCGGAGGAACCCGATCATGACCGCAAGCACCACCCGCCGCCCGTTCACCGCGAGGACCCGGACGTCCCGGCTTACCGCGGTCGGCGCGATCGCGGTCGCCGGCGCGCTGATGCTGACCGCCTGTGGCGACCAGACCGAGGGCGCGAAGAAGGAGGAGGGCTCCGCCACCTCCGCCGCCCCGCTGGCCGACAAGCTCCCCGCGACGATCCGCGACAAGGGCGTCATCAAGGTCGGTTCGGACATCGCGTACCCGCCGGTCGAGTTCAAGGACGATGCGGGCAAGACGGTCGGTATCGACCCGGACCTCGCGGACGCCCTGGGCAAGCAGCTCGGCGTGAAGTTCGAGTTCGAGAACGGCACCTTCGACACGCTGATCACCGGTCTGCGCTCGAAGCGCTACGACATCGCCATGTCGGCGATGACCGACACCAAGGACCGCCAGAACGGTATCGACTCCGAGACCCAGAAGAAGGTCGGCGAGGGCGTCGACTTCGTCGACTACTTCACCGCCGGTGTCTCGATCTACACCAAGAAGGGCGACGACAAGGGCATCAAGTCCTGGTCCGACCTGTGCGGCAAGAAGCTCGCCGTCCAGCGCGGCACGGTCTCCGAGGACCTCGCCAAGGCCGAGAACACCAAGTGCGAGAAGGCCAAGAAGGGCAAGATCACCATCGAGGCGTTCGACAACGACCTCGAGGCCCAGACCCGTCTGCGGGCCGGCGGCGCCGACGCCGGATCCTCCGACTTCCCGGTCGCCGCGTACGCGGTGAAGACCTCGGGCGGCGGCAAGGACTTCCAGATCGTGGGCGAGCAGGTCGAGGCGGCGCCGTACGGCATCGCCGTGGCCAAGTCCAACACCCAGCTGCGCGACGCGATCCAGGCCGCGCTCGACGCGATCATCAAGAACGGCGAGTACGGGAAGATCATCTCGAAGTGGGGCGTCGACGCGGGCGCGGTGACCGAGGCCAAGATCAACGGTGGCTCCTGATCCCCGGCAGGGACATCGGGAAACCGACTCGGCACTGAAAGGCTCCATGTGACTGTCGACATCGAAAAGACGGGCCCGGAGGACGCACCGCCGCCGCCCGCGGCGGGTCCGGAGGCCATCAAGGCGATTCCGGTCCGGCACTACGGCCGGTACATTTCCGCGGTCGTCGCGATCGCCCTGTTCGGGCTGATCGTCTACGCCTTCTCGCAGGGCAACATCAACTGGGACGCGATCCCGGAGTACTTCTTCGACGACCGCATCATCGACGGCGTCGGCAAGACCCTGCTCCTGACCGTCCTGTCGATGGCCATCGGCATCATCGGCGGCATCGTCCTCGCGGTGATGCGCCTGTCCCACAACCCGGTGACCTCCTCGATCGCCTGGTTCTACATCTGGTTCTTCCGCGGCACCCCCGTCCTGGTCCAGCTGTTCGTCTGGTTCAACCTCGGACTCGTCTTCGAGTACATCAACCTCGGCTTCTACCGGGACGAGTGGTCGGACTTCATGACCCCGTTCCTGACCGCACTGCTCGGCCTGGGCCTCAACGAGGCCGCCTACATGGCCGAGATCTGCCGCGCCGGACTCCTGTCCGTCGACGAAGGCCAGACCGAGGCCTCCCACGCCCTGGGCATGAGCCACGGCAAGACCCTGCTGCGCATCGTCATCCCCCAGGCCATGCGCGTCATCGTGCCCCCCACGGGCAACGAGGTCATCAACATGCTCAAGACGACCTCACTCGTGGCCGCGGTCCAGTTCACCGAACTCTTCCGCCAGGCACAGAACATCGGACAGACCTCCGGCGCACCCGTGGAGATGTACTTCCTCGCCGCCGCCTGGTACCTCGTCCTCACCTCGGTCCTCAGCATCGGCCAGTACTACCTCGAGCGGTACTACGCCCGCGGCTCCAGCCGCAGCCTGCCGCCCACCCCGCTGCAGAAGATCAAGACCAACCTGTTCTCCCTGGGCCGCCCGAAGGGAGGCACCGCATGACCGCCATGGTGAAAGCCGAAGGCGTCCACAAGTCCTTCGGCCACGTCGAGGTCCTCAAGGGCATCGACCTCGAAGTCGCCCCCCGCGAGGTGTTCTGCCTCATCGGCCCCTCCGGCTCCGGCAAGTCCACCTTCCTGCGCTGCATCAACCACCTCGAGCAGATCAACGCAGGCCGGCTCTACGTCGACGGCGAACTCGTCGGCTACCGCCAAAAGGGCGACAAGCTCTACGAACTCAAGGACAGCGAGGTCGCCCTCAAACGCCGCGACATCGGCATGGTCTTCCAGCGCTTCAACCTGTTCCCCCACATGACCGCCATGGAAAACGTCATGGAGGCTCCTGTCCAGGTCAAGGGCGAGACCAAGGCCGTCGCACGCGAACGCGCCGCCCGCCTGCTCGACCGCGTCGGCCTGGGCGACAAGGCCGGCAACTACCCCTCCCAGCTCTCCGGCGGCCAGCAGCAGCGCGTCGCCATCGCCCGCGCCCTGGCGATGGAACCCAAGCTGATGCTCTTCGACGAGCCCACCTCCGCCCTCGACCCCGAACTCGTCGGCGACGTCCTCGACGTCATGCGCGGCCTCGCCGAGGACGGCATGACCATGGTCGTCGTCACCCACGAAATGGGCTTCGCCCGCGAGGTCGGCGACTCCCTCGTCTTCATGGACGGAGGCGTCGTCGTCGAATCCGGCAACCCCCGCGACGTCCTCACCAACCCCCAGCACGACCGCACCAAGGCCTTCCTCTCCAAGGTGCTGTAAGCGGAGACCGTAAAAGGGCGGGTACGGGCGCGATGCGCTCCGTACCCGCCCTTTCGCGTGCCAGGGGGTGTCCGGCGGCTACTTGAGTGCGAGGACGAGGGAGTCGGACGGGGAGGCCCAGACGGCGCGGGCCTCGGCGAAGCCGGCCGCGCGGAGGGTCGCGGCGTGCCAGTCGAGGGGCGGGGTGTCGCCGTCCGCGTGCTCGCCGTAGATCTCGAAGCGGCGGGCGGTGGGGGCGGCGAGGACCGGGTCCTTGGCGGCCAGGGCCCACCAGTCGGCCCAGTCGAGGGCTCCGGCGGCCTTGGCGCGGTCCATCGCGGCGTGGCGGTGGGAGCGCTCGGCGGCGTTGATCCGGGGGGTGGTGTCGTCCCTCATGTGGTCGGCGTTCATGAAGACGCCGCCGTCCCTCACGAGCCCGGCGATCTGCCCGTAGAGGGTGGCGAGCGGTCCGGCGTGGAGCCAGTGCAGGGCGGTGGCGGTGAGGACGGCGTCGTACGAGTCGTACGGGAGCGCCGCGGTCCATTCGGGGTCGGTGAGGTCGGCGGTGACGAAGGTGACGCGGTCGTCACCCGCGAAGCAGCCCTCGGCGATGGTCAGCAGGGCGGGGTCGAGATCCACCCCGACACCGACCGCCTTCGGGAACCGCTTGAGCAGCCGGTCCGTGATACTTCCCGTACCGCACGCGAGGTCCAGGACCCTCGGCTCGGGGCCGGCTACGGCCTCGACCATGTCGAGCATCACCCGGAAGCGCTCCTCGCGATCGGGCATGTACCACTCCTGCTGACGGTCCCAGCTCTCCTGCCACGCCTGCCAGTCGGTCCCGGTGGGGGCCGTCTCCGTCATGGGTTTTCCTCCACTACGTAATACCCTCGAAGTCAGAGCATCTGTTACCTCGCCCACCGCCGACACTAGACCTCATCCGTAAGGACTACAAGTGGAACTGGCCTATTACTCGGACTACGCTGTGCGCCTCGTCAACACCGAGGAGCCGGCTCGCAACAAGGACACGCTGACCTCGGTCGAGGCGGTCCGCGAGCTCTTCGGCCCGTCCTCCCAGGCCGCCCGCCGTGCCACGGACGCGGACGTGACCCGCTTCCGTTCGGTACGGGCCAGGCTCCGCGCGGTCTTCACGGCGGCCGACTCCGGCGACCAGACCCAGGCCGTCGACCTGCTCAACTCGCTGCTCCTGGAGTACCCGGTCAGCCCGCAGATCTCCGGCCACGACTACCTCGACGACGAGGGCCGGCCGCGCTGGCACATGCACCTCGCCGACCATCCGTCCAACGCGACCGCGGGATACACGGCGATCGCCGCGATGGGCCTCGCCTTCCATCTCACCGAGTTCGGCGTCGACCGGCTCGGCCTCTGCCAGGCGGCCCCCTGCCGCAACGCCTACCTCGACACCTCGACGAACCGCTCGCGCCGCTACTGCTCGGACCGCTGCGCGACGCGTGCGAACGTCGCCGCCTACCGGGCGCGCAAGCGCCTGGAGACCGAGCGGTCGGACAGCACGGGCCGCAGTGCGGAGACCGCCCAGGCCACCACGGAGCGCACGGACGTCTGACCCTCGCCGCGCGGCCGGTACCGGGCCCGTACGCGCCCCAGAAGCAGCTCGTCGGGCACGGTGCCGAACACCCGGCTGTCGCCCTCCGCGTACGAGTTGTCCCCGAGCACCCACCAGCCGCCCTCGCGCCGCTCGACGAGCCGCTTCACGATCAGCAGGTCCTGCTGCAGCGGATGCCGCATCACGGCCACGTCCCCGGGCCCGACCCCGGCCCCGTAGTGCACGAGCAGCCGGTCCCCGTGCGCCAGCGTGGGGTACATGGAGGGCCCCGTCACCTCCGCGATCCCGAAGGGCGCCCTCGGCTCCCGCCCCAGCTCCGTCATCGTCCACCTCCAGGTCCCGGCCGGTGCCGGCCGGTCCTCCCGGCCCGCTCCCGGTCCCCGTCCCACGGTACGTTCCGCCAGCGGTCCCATATGCGCCCTGGACTTTTGGCCTAAGCCCTAGGGGCCACTCGCGAAAACCCGTCACTCACGGAGTAATGTCCCACCTGAGAAGACGATCACGAGGAAGGACAGCTCAATGCTCTCCCGCCTGTTTGCCCCCAAGGTGAAGGTCAGCGCCCACTGCGACCTCCCCTGCGGCGTCTACGACCCGGCCCAGGCCCGCATCGAGGCCGAGTCCGTCAAGGCCGTCCAGGAGAAGATGGCCGCCAACGACGACCCGCACTTCCAGGCCCGCGCCACGGTCATCAAGGAGCAGCGCGCGGAGCTCGCCAAGCACCACGTGTCGGTGCTGTGGAGCGACTACTTCAAGCCCCCGCACTTCGAGAAGTACCCGCAGCTGCACGAGCTGGTCAACGAGACGCTGAAGGCGCTGTCGGCCGCGAAGGCGTCGAAGGACCCGAAGACGGGCGAGAAGGCGCTGGAACTCATCGCCGAGATCGACCGCATCTTCTGGGAGACGAAGAAGGCCTGACCGCCACTGCGTCGTCGGCACCTCGGCCCGCCTCCGGCGCCGGTCGGGGCGCGTGTTGAAGGGGCTCCCCCGGTTCGCCGGGTGGGCCCCTTCAGTCGCTGGAGCGCGTGCACCATGATGGGCCCTCTCATCGCATGACGTCCGGGGGGACCATGCGCGCCGCATACCCCGTAGGTGTCGTCGCCGCCGTGCTGCTCGCCGCCGGCACCGCCTGCGACGCCACCGAGGCAGACGTCGCAGCGTGCAAGGCCGCCATGGCCGAGGCGTTCGAGGACGTCCCCGCCACGGGAGACGCCCCCAAGCTGGGCCCGGCCCCCGCCGCCTGCGACAGAGTTGACGACGAGACACTCCGGCGCCTGTGGAAGGAACTCACCGCGGAGTACGGGAAGGGCGGCGGCACGTGAGCGTGTTGCGCGTGCGGGGCGTCGTCCTGCCCGAGCGCGAGGAGCGTACGTTCTGGCTCGACGGGGACCGGCTGCGCACCGGCCCGGCGCCGGGTGGGGACGCCGAACTCGTCGTGGACGGGGGCTTTCCGCTGCCCGGTCTCGTCGACGTGCACACGCACCCCGGCACGGAGTCCGTCGAATCGCCCTTCGACGCGTCGGTGCTGCGCAAGCATCTGCTGGAGCACCGGGAGGCCGGCGTGCTGCTGGTGCGGACGCCCGGAACGGTGGCGCGGATGCCCGCGTGGGTGGACGGGGACGCGGAGTTGCCGCGGGTGCGGTCGGCCGGGCGGTGGCTGGCGACACCCGGGCGGTTCTTCCCCGGGGCCGGGCGTGACATCGCCGAGGACGAACTCCCGGCCGCGGCGGTCGAGGAGGCCTCGGCCTCGTCCGGCTGGTGCAAGGTCATCGGCGACTGGCGGTGGGACGAGCCCGCCGTGCCGCTCGATCTGCTGACCGAGGCCGTGGCGGCGGTGCACGCCGCCGGTGGCAGGGTCGCCGTGCACTGCCAGAGCGCCGAGGGCGCGCGCAATGCCGTGCTGGCCGGGGCCGACAGCCTGGAGTACGGGATGCATCTCGACCCGGGGCTGCTCGACCGGATGGCCGCGCAGGGCACGGCTCTTGTGCCCACGCTCGCGGCCTTCGGTGCGAACGCGGACGCGTGGTACGCGCGCGAGCGCAGCGCCCGCCGGGGCGACTGGATCACCGGCTGGGAGGGCATGCTCGCGAACGTCTGCTCAGCGTACGAGGCCGGCGTCACCGTCCTCGCCGGGACGGACAGCTTCCCGTGCGGGACGGTCGCCGCGGAGGCGGCGTGGCTGGCCCGCGCCGGCATGCCCGCCGATGCGGCGCTCGGCGCGGCGTCCTGGACCGCTCGCGACTGGCTCGGCCTGCCCGGGCTGACGGAGGGCGCGCCCGCAGATCTCGTCGCGTACGACACGGATCCGGCCCTTGACCCCGGGGCCCTGGCGCATCCGGCGAGGATCATCCTCCGTGGCCGCGTGGCGCACTGACGTCGCGTCGGTTCACGGCAGGGCGGGCCGTCGGCCTGCGGGCGACCGCAGTGAGGCGGGTGAGCGCGGGTGACCGCGTGCCGTGTCATACCACCGGGGCGTGCACCAGCGGACTTTTGTTGCGCACCAGCCACTGGCGGTACGGGGCGGCGCGGAGGGCTGCCTCACGGTAGGCCGCGGCCAGGTCGGCGTAGATGAGGCCATAGGTCTCGGCGGCGCCGCCACCCCGGCGCCCCGCCGTCGGCCTCGCGGCCGCGCTGACGGCCGCCGTCCCTGCCACCGCAAGCCCGGCCATGGCGAGCGCCGGCGTCCCCACCGCCTCTGCCGCCAGGGCCACTTCGACCACGTCGACGACTTCGGCCGCATCGGCCGCTGCTTACGCCGGCCCGGCGGAGGACGTCCGGGCGACCGAGGCGTTCTTCGACGCCGCCCTGAAGTCGGTCGCCGAGAAGCGTGCCAAGAACCCCGGCGCCCAGGCGGTCACCGTCGTCTGCAGCGCGAGCAACGCCCCCAGCTTCCGCTCCCGGATAGCGGGCAGCACGCAGATCTGGAACAGCTCGGTCTCCAACGTGCGGCTGCAGGAGGGCAGCAGCCCCGCTTTCCGGTACTACGAGGGCAACGATCCGCGCGGCTCGTACGCCGGCACCGACGGGCACGGTCGCGGCTACATATTCCTCGACCACCAGCAGAACCAGCAGTACAACTCCACCTGCGTCACCGCCCACGAGACGGGCCATGTGCTCGGGCTGCCCGACCACTGCTCCGGCCCGTGCAGCGAGCTGATGTCGGGCGGCGGCCCCGGCCCGTCCTGCCAGAACGCCTACCCGGACCCGACCGAGCGTGCCCGCGTCGACCAGCTCTGTGCGAACGGCCTCGCCGCCGCCCTCGCGAAGGTCTCCTAGGACACACGAGCCGGCCCGGCAACCACCGGCTCCCACCCCCTCGGCGCCCCGCGCCCAGATGCGTACCTGGGCGCGGGGCGTTTTTCGCGCACAGCGCAGGTGCGGCGATACGGCCGTGGAACGGAGCCGGCTCGTGTTGAATCCAGGAGGCAGAGCACCGCACCGCCCGTGCCCCTGGAGGTTCCTGCATGGCCGAGCGTCCCGAGACCCTGTACGAGGCCGTGGGCGGCGCCGACGCCCTGCGACGGCTGTCCGCGACCTTCTACGAAGCCGTCCTCGCCGATCCGCTCCTCGCACCCGTCTTCGCGCACTTCACCCCCACCCATGTGGGCCATGTCGCCGTCTGGCTCGCCGAGGTCTTCGAAGGCCCCGCCCGCTTCACCGAGGAGCTCGGCGGCCACCAGGCGCTCCTCCGTGCCCATCTCGGCCTCTCCATCACCGAGGAGCAGCGGCAGCGCTGGATGGAGCTGATGGGCGCCGCGGTGGACAAGGAGCTCCCGGACGACGCGCTGCTGCGCAGGCGCGTCATGGAGTACTTCGACTGGGGCACCACGATCGCGCGCGAGGTCTCGGCCGGTCCCGTGGACGAGACCCTCGGCGACCCCGGCCCGACGCCCCGCTGGCGCTGGGACGGCCACTCCTGAGCCCGGGAACCCAGGAGGGCGGTGGCGAGGAGTCCTCCTCGGCACCGCCCTCGTCGAACGTGCACAGGTCAGGCGCTCTCCAGCACCCTCCGTCCGAAGTCGGCACCCTCCGGCAGCTGCCGTCGGATGCGCCCGAGCGCCTCGTCGAAACCGCCCCCGGCGATCCCCGACTCGTACGCCGCCCCGCCGAAATGCAGGGTCAGATTCAGATCCACGCGCTCGGGGCGTCCGTCCGCCCCGCGTTCGCCGAGTGCCAGCAGACAACTGAGCGTGGCCTGCTCCACCGACCCGTCCAGGGCGACAGGCAGCGGCAGGTCCCATTCCAGTACGCAGCCGGACAGGGCTTCACCCGACTCCGCCGCGCCCAGGGCGGCGAAACTCGGGCCCTCGTACTCCATTCCCCTGATGCGGGTCCGCACTTCACGCCCGCCCATGGCGACCGTGATCGCGATTGCTTCCGCACCCCGGCGGTCCCGGTACCAGCCGGTCCAGACTTCCGTCGACTCCGATGACATGGCGCGGACTGTAGCGGTATGACTGGCTCCGCTGTACAGCCGGTCACCCATTCGAATGCCTCGAACGCCCGAACGGCCCTACCGGCCTGCCGTGGAAGCCCGCTAAGGGGCCGAACCGGCGGTCGAGCCCGTGGACGGCTCCCCGTCCCCGCCGTCGGCGCGCCGCCTGGGCGCGGCGCCTTCCCCGCCTTCCTTGAGGTCAGCGGCTTCCGCGCCCTCGACGTGCTCGGTGCCGCGCTCGCAGTCGGGGTTGTGACAAGGTCCGGGAATCCACTCGGGGACGAACGCCCCAAGGATCTTGCGCCGTTTGATGACGGTACCGACAGGCTGTCCGCAGGCCGGACAAACGTACTGGCCTGGCGGGCGGCGGACGGTCCGACGTCCTTCGCTGCCCATGCGTCAAGGATAGGTCGGCATGCTCACGGCGGACAGCGCTCGCGGTTACCTCTTCCTGCTGTACTTCCGCACGAGCACGCCGTTGTCGAACGCACGCACCGTGTCCAGCGCGAATGCGGTGACGGAGAAGCCGGCGCCGAACATCGGCATCCCGGAGCCGTACACCTCCGGATAAGTCTTGATCACGAGCTCGTCGATCTCGCCGAGCAGGGCTCCGGCGATGCGCGAGCCACCGCAGAGCCAGATGTCGAGCCCGCCCTCCTCCGCCCTGAGCTCGCGGATCCTGGCGACCGGGTCTTCGGACACGATCTCCACGTTCGGGTCGGGGGACTTCTCGATCGTGCTCGACGCCACGTACTCGCGCATGTGTCCGTACGGGCTGGTCATCCCGGCGTCCAGGCCCAGCTGGTAGCTGGCGCGGCCCTGGATCACCGTGTCGAAGTGCTTGTTCTCCGCGTCCTGAAGGTTCAGCAGCCGCCGGCCCTCGGCCGAGACGGTCTCCGGATACTCCGTCTTCAGGAACTCCAGGAACTCCTCGTCCAGGTAGGTGAACATCGACGAGGCATCGCCACTCGGGTCACCGATGAAGCCGTCGATCGAACAGGCGATGAAGTAGGTGAGCTTGCGCAAACCGGTCCTCTGTTTCTCTCGGGGTCAGTCGCCGTGGTCCGCCTCGACTCGATTCGTCGAACCACTCCATGTATAGTGCTCCACGTGTAGTGGTTGCGCAAGAGCCTTTTATGAAAGGCATGTTGAGGAGGCAGGCACAGGCATGGCCAGGAACCCGGAGCGCAGGATCGCCCTGGTGGATGCCGCCATCGAGGTGCTCGCCCGCGAAGGGGCCCGAGGCCTCACGTTTCGCGCCGTCGACAGCCAGGCCGGCGTGCCCGCGGGGACGGCGTCCAACTACTTCGCCAACCGCGACGACCTGTTCACCCAGGCGGGCGCCCGGATCCATGTCCGGATGACCCCGGATCCGGTCCAGGTCGACGCGGCGATGCGCCCGGCGCCCACCCGCGAGCTGTACGTCGAGCTGATGCGCTGGCTGGTACGGCGCATGGCCGCCGAGCGCACCGGCTATCTCGCGATGCTGGAGCTCCGCCTGGAGGCCACGCGCCGACCGGCGCTCCAGGCGGAGCTCAACCGCGCCGTCCGCGGCGTGCTGGAGGAGAACCGGCGGTCCCATCTCGCGTCCGGGCTGCCGGGCGACGCGGACACCTTCCTCGCGCTCTATCTCGCGATGACGGGCCTCATGCTGGAGCACTTCACGCTGCCCGATGTGCTCGCCGACCGGGAGCTGGACGCGCTGGTGGAGACCGTCGTCACGCGGATCGTTCCCGAGCGGTGACCGGCTCGCGCCACATCGGCCACATGTGCGGGCCGTCCGGCAGGTCGACCGTGCGGCCCGTGAAGCCGAAACCGAGCCGCTCGTACAGCCTGCTGCTGCGGGCGCTGCTGGCCTCCAGATAGGCGGGCACGCCGTCGCGGTCGCAGCGCTCCAGCACGGGTGTGATCAGCGCGGAGCCGAGGCCCTGGCCCTGCCATTCCGGGGAGACCGCGATGAGCAGCAGGTACTCGTGCGCCCGGTCGTGCGGATGGACCGCCCCGGTCAGCCGGCCGATGAGTTCGGCGCGCTCGTTGCCCGGGTCGGTGATCTCCCGCATCCGGGCCGGAGTGTCGTCCTCCTCCTCGGGGGCACCGGCGGGCACATGGAGCCAGAGCGCCGCGGCCGTGCCGTCCTCGGTCATGTCGACCCGGCCCTCGGCGAGCGTGATGTCGAGAAAGACGCCCATGAAGGTGCCGTGCACCTTGCGCCGATGGTCCTCGTCGGGGAAGACCCAGCTGCTCACCGGGTCGCCCATGAACGCCTCGTCGAGCAGCCGCACCACCGTTTCGCGATCGCTCTCCCCCGCCTGCCGTATCCGTACGCCCATGCCCGGACCCCTCTCCGAGATCGCCAACTGGTCCTGGTGATCCTAGAGTTGGGGTCCGGGCCGCCGTAGCACGGGGATGCGGTTCCGCGGGGCGCGAGGCCGGGCGGGCAGGGCGCACATGTGGCTGTGCGCCGTGCGGCCGCCGCAGGGTGCTGCCGCGCCCTCAGCGCGTCCGGCGCGTGACGAACTCCGCCAGGGACAGCAGGTCCCCGGCCGCCGCCAGATCCGGCACCGCGCGGGACAGCTGCTGGACCGCCCGCGCCATCCGGTCCGCCGCCTGGAGCTGGGCCCAGTCCCGGCCGCCCGCGCGGTCGACGGCCTCGGTCGCGCGACGGACGGTGCCGTTGTCCATCGGTCGTGCGTAGAGCTCGGCCAGCTCCGCCCCCGCCTTGGTGCCCGAACTGAGCGCCGCGACGACAGGGAGCGACTTCTTGTGCGCGGCCAGGTCGGCGCCTGCCGGTTTGCCCGTACGCTCCGGGTCGCCCCAGATGCCGATCAGGTCGTCGATGAGCTGGAACGCCAGTCCGGCCTCCCGTCCGAAGGCGTCCATCGCGGCGATCTCGTCCTCGCCCGCGCCCGCGTAGAGCGCGCCGAGGGCGCAGGCGCAGCCCAGCAGTGCCCCGGTCTTCGCCGTCGCCATGGCGAGGCATTCGTCGAGCGAGACCTCGTGGGGGCCGCGCTGTTCGAAGGCGCAGTCCGCCTGCTGACCGGCGCAGAGCTCGATGACACAGGCCGCGAGCCGGGCGGAGGCGGCGGCCGACGCCGGATGGCGGTCCTCGGCGATCAGCCGCAGGGCGAGTGCGAGCATGGCATCGCCCGTGATGATGGCGTCCGGGGTGCCGAACACCGTCCAGGCGGTGGGCCGGTGCCTTCGCGTCGGATCCTCGTCGATCACATCGTCGTGCAGCAGCGTGAAGTTGTGCGCGAGCTCGACCGCGGCCGCGGCGCGCTCGGCATGCCGCGGGTCCCCGCCGAGCGCCCGGGTGGCGGCGAGCACCAGGGCCGGCCGGATCGCCTTGCCCGCCGACCCGGCGGCCGGGGTGCCGTCGGCGTGCTCCCAGCCGAAGTGGTACATCGCGACACGGCGTATGGAACCGGGCAGCGACTCGACGGTGTGGCGCAGCCGGGGATTGACAGCGGTACGGGTGCGTTCCAGGAGCGCCGCTGCCTCGTGGCCATTGGTGGCGGCGGCGTCCGTGCTGGTCATGCTCACGGTCACGTCCTCTGGTGAAGGGGGTGGGGCAGGGGCGGCGGCGGGCCGCCCCTGCCGGATCGGAGCCGGCTGAACGGCGCCGGGCGTCAGCGCCAGCGGCTCACCTCCACGTTCTCCAGCACCCCGAGCGCGTCGGGCACGAGGATCGCCGCCGAGTAGTAGGCCGTGACCAGATAGGAGATGATCGCCTGTTCGTCGATGCCCATGAAGCGGACCGACAGGCTGGGCTCGATCTCGTCGGGGATGCCGCTCTGCTGCAGCCCGATGACGCCCTGATCGTCCTCGCCCGTACGCATGCACAGGATGGACGTGGTCCTGGCGTCCGAGATCGGGATCTTGTTGCAGGGGAAGATCGGCACTCCGCGCCAGGTGGGGATGCGGTGCCCGCCGATGTCCACGCTCTCCGGGACGAGGCCCCGCTTGTTGCACTCGCGCCCGAACGCGGCGATGGCACGCGGGTGGGCGAGGAAGAGCTTGGAGCCACGCCGCCGGGACAGCAGCTCGTCCATGTCGTCCGGGCTGGGCACTCCGTCGTGCGGCTGCAGCCGCTGCCCGTAGTCGCAGTTGGCCAGGAGTCCGAACTCCCGGTTGTTGATGAGCTCGTCCTCCTGGCGCTCACGCAGCGCCTCGACCGTCAGCCGCAACTGCTGCTCGGTCTGGTTCATCGGCTGGTTGTAGAGGTCCGCCACCCGGCTGTGGACCTTCAGCACGGTCTGGGCGACGCTCAGTTCGTACTCACGCGGAGCCGCTTCGTAGTCCACGTACGTGTGCGGAACGAC
This sequence comes from Streptomyces sp. NPDC059909, assembly GCF_042730885.1. Lineage (NCBI taxonomy): Bacteria > Bacillati > Actinomycetota > Actinomycetes > Kitasatosporales > Streptomycetaceae > Streptomyces > Streptomyces sp. NPDC059909. The sequence continues at coordinate 70,472 of NZ_JBHWKX010000035.1, read as the reverse complement.
CGCTTCGCCGACATGGCCCGCGGAGAGGTCGATGGCGGCCTCGCCGTATTTGTTGGTCCGCTGATGGGGGATCGAGAGCAGCGACAGGAGATGGGCACCGAGCGACTCCGCCCGCTCGGCGAGGTTCAGCACGTCCGGCCGGGTCAGCTCCAGCACGACGCACGCCGTGGCCGCGCGGGCCGTCGCGTCCCACACGGCGTCGCCGTCGATGAGCGACCTCTCTCCGAAGTAGGCACCGTCGGCGAGGACTCCGAGCACCGCCTCGTCGCCGTACGGACCCGTGCCGATCTGCTCCACGCGGCCGTGCGCGAGCAGGAAGACCCGGTCCGCCGCCTCGCCCTCGGCGGCCAGCACATCGCCGGGTGCGAACTCCCGCTGCCGGCACCGCTGCGCCAGCTCGGCGAGCACCGCCTCGTCGGCGAACCCCCGCAGGGGCGGTAGCTCCCCGAGCTCTGCCGGGATCACCTGGACCTGGCCCGCGGTCTGGACGAAGGTGACGCGACCGTCGCCCACCGAGTAGCTGAGCCGCCGGTTCACCCGGTACGTACCACCCTGTACCTGGACCCACGGCAGCATCCGCAGCAGCCACCTGGAGGTGATCTCCTGCATCTGCGGCGCCGACTTGGTGGTGGTCGCCAAGTTCCGCGCGGCGGCCGTGCCGAGACTCTGCTGCGGCGATGCCTGGTCCTGTCCGCCCTCGCGCACCTCGTCACCAACCGAACCAACCGACATGGGACTCCCTCGCAATCATGGGTTGACCTGCACAGAAAGAGCCTTCCAGCACGGAGAGTCGGCACGCCATTACACAAATGAGTGGGACTAGCCGGGCATTGGCGGGGCATGTCACACGCTCTCCACCCGTCCGGCCCTGCTGTCCGGATCGGCTCGTACGCCGTGCGAGTCGCGCTGCGTGTCACCGGTGGTGGGGTACTAGGTCGTTGCACGGTCCGAGTGACACGTTCCGCTCATCACCGCTCGCTCCCCCACGGCACGACACAGCAGCGCGCAACAGAACAGGCGCACAAAAGAAAAGGAGGCGGTCATGGCCCCACCCATGTCCGCGAGCAGCTTCCTCGACGCCCTGCGCGACGAGGGGCTCACGGTCGTCCAGGTCGGCGACTGGCGTACCCACAACCGCAATCACAAGGGCCCCTGGGGGCCGGTGCACGGGGTGATGATCCATCACACCGTCACCAAGGGCACCGCGAACACCGTCCGCATCTGCCGTGACGGCTATGCCTCCCTCCCCGGGCCGCTCTGCCACGGGGTCATCGCCAAGGACGGCAAGGTCCATCTGGTCGGCTACGGCCGCGCGAACCACGCGGGACTCGGCGACGACGAGGTCCTGCGCGCCGTCATCGCCGAGCGGGGGCTGCCGCCGGACAACGAGGCGAACACCGACGGAAACCGGCACTTCTACGGATTCGAGTGCGAGAACCTCGGGGACGGCGAGGACCCATGGCCCGCGGTCCAGCTGGAGGCCATCGAGAAGGCCGCGGCGGCGATCTGCCGCCGCCACGGCTGGACGGCCCGCTCGGTGATCGGCCATCTGGAATGGCAGCCGGGAAAGGTCGACCCACGCGGCTTCACCTTGAAGTCCATGCGCGCCCGCATCGAGGAACGGCTCAAGTGAGGACCCCGTACGGCCGCCGGGGAGCGCCCCTCATGACGCGCGCGTGACAATGGCCGGGTGAACGCGTTCGACCTCAGTGCCCTGTACCCCCGGCTCCCCTCGCCCTTGGAGCCGGTCGAGGACGAGCGCTTCACCCGGCACGGCGTCCGGCTGCTGCTCAAGCGCGACGATCTGATCCACCCGGATCTCCCCGGCAACAAATGGCGCAAGCTCGTCCCGAATCTGCCGGCCGCCGCCGGCCGTCCGGTCCTGACGTTCGGCGGGGCGTACTCCAACCATCTGCGCGCCACCGCCGCCGCAGGCCGGCTGCTCGGCTTCCCCACGATCGGGGTCGTGCGGGGCGACGAACTGGCCGGCCTCCCGCTCAACCCCTCGCTCGCCCGGTGCGCCGCGGACGGTATGCGCCTGCACTTCGTGGACCGGGCGACGTACCGCCGCAAGACCGACCCGGAGGTGCTGGCCGCCCTGCTGGGCGAGTACGGCGACTGCTGGGTCGTCCCGGAGGGAGGCAGCAACGCGCTTGCCGCGCGCGGCTGTACGGACCTCGGGCGCGAGCTGCGCGGCATGGCCGACGTGGCCGCCGTGGCGTGCGGGACGGGCGGAACGCTCGCCGGACTGGCCGCCGGGCTCGCACCGGGGCAGCAGGCGCTCGGCATCCCGGTGCTCAAAGGGAGCTTCCTCGACGACGGGATACGCGCCCTGCAGAAGGACGCCTTCGGTGGCCCCGCGGGCCACTGGACGCTGGACGAGCGCTTCCACTTCGGCGGTTACGCCCGGACCACCCCGGCGCTCGACGCCTTCGCCGAGGACTTCGAGGAGCGGCACGGACTGCCCGTCGAACGTCTCTATGTCGCCAAAATGCTGTACGGGCTTGTCGCTCTCACCGACGAGGGCGCCTTCGCGCCCGGAACGGCCGTCGCGGCCGTGATCACGGGCAGCCCTCAGCTCTCCGAGCCCTCCCGGTAGGCGGCCGCCTCTTCCAGGTCCAGCCGGCGCTGCAGCGTACGCATCATCTCGTCATCGATCCGCCGCTCGTCGCGCAGCCGCACGAAGACCTCCCGCTCGGCCTCGATGACCTCGCGCGAGAGCCGCCGGTAGGTGTCGTCCGCGGACTCCCCGGTGAGGGGATTGCCCGTACCCAATCGCTCCCAGACGGCGTTCCTGCGCCTCTGCATCACCGTGCGCAGCCGGTCGGCCAGGGGTCCCGGCAGGGCGTTGCGCTCGTCCGCGAGCAGCGCTTCCAGGCGCTCGTCCGCCGCTCTGGACGCCTCGCTCTGGGCCTGCGCCTCGGCCAGGGTGATCGCCTGCTCGTCGCGCTGGGGCAGCTTCAGCGCCCGGATCAGCATCGGCAGGGTCAGCCCCTGCACGACGAGCGTCCCGATCACGGTGGTGAAGGTCAGGAACAGCACCAGGCTGCGGGCCGGGAAGGGCTCCCCTGCCTCCACGGTGAGCGGGATGGAGAAGGCGATCGCCAGCGAGACGACACCGCGCATTCCGGCCCAGCCCACGATCACGGGGGTCTTCCAGGTCACGCCCGGCTCGCGCTCCCTGATCCGGCGCGACAGCAGGCGCGGCAGGAAAGCGGAGGGGAAGACCCAGACGAAGCGCACGACGACGACGGCGATGAAGACCCCGAGGGCGTACAGGGCGGACTCCCGCACCCCGTAGGCGCCGAGCCCCTGGACGACGTACGGCAGCTGCAGCCCGATGAGCGCGAAGACCGACGACTCCAGGATGAAGGCGACCACCTTCCAGACGGCCGCCTCCTGGAGCCGGGTCGCGAAGTCGACCTGCCAGGAGCGGTGGCCGAGGAACAGGGCGACGACCACGACGGCCAGGACTCCGGAGGCGTGGACGCGCTCGGCTGCCGCATAGGCGACGAAGGGGATGAGGAGGGACAGGGTGTTCTGCAGCAGGGCTTCCTTCAGGTGCGTGCGCAGCCAGTGGATCGGCACCATCAGGACGAGCCCGACGCCCACGCCGCCGGCGGCCGCCAGGACGAACTCCCCGATCCCACCCGCCCAGCTCACGCCCTCACCCACGGCCGCGGCCAGCGCCACCCGGTAGGCGGTGATCGCGGTTGCGTCGTTCACCAGGGACTCGCCCTGGAGGATCGTGGTGATGCGGTGCGGCAGGCGGAGGCGGCGGGCGATGGCGGTGGCCGCCACGGCGTCCGGCGGGGCCACGACGGCGCCGAGCACGAGGGCGGCCGTCAGCGGGAGGCCGGGCACCAGCAGATAGGCGAGCCAGCCGACGGCGAGGGTCGCGAAGAGCACGTAGCCGACGGAGAGCAGCGCGACGGGCCGGATGTTGGCCCGCAGGTCGAGGTAGGAGCTGTCGAGGGCGGCCGTGTGCAGCAGCGGGGGCAGGATCAGCGGCAGCACGACCTGCGGGTCGAGGCCGTAGCCGCGCACTCCCGGCAGGTACGAGGCGAGCAGCCCCGCGGCCACGAGCAACAGCGGCGCGGGGACCGGCGTCCTGCGGGCCGCCCCGGCGATCGCCGTGCTCGCCGCGATCAGCGCCACCAGTGGCAGTACATCCATCTCTCATCGACCTCACGTGCGTCAGCCGCGTCGTAACCTGGCAATCATGAGCGAGTGCCCGCATGTTCTCGACCTGCCGCACCCCGAGCCCACGCCGCTGAGTGATACTTGTCCCGAATGTCTGGCGCACGGGACTCATCCGGTGCAACTCCGGATCTGCCTGACCTGCGGGCACGTGGGTTGCTGCGACTCCTCGCCGGGCCGGCACGCCTTCCACCACTCCGAAGAGGAGGGGCATCCGGTGATGCGGACCTTGGAACCTGGAGAGAGCTGGCGGTGGTGCTTCGCAGACGGTTCGATCGTCTGACGTCTGGGTACGTCAACCCTCCGCCGGTTCTTCTCAATTGGGGTCCGCACACCTCTAGCCACTGTGCGTGCCCATGGGCTTACCATGAGTGACAGCGTCGGGTAGGGGTCCCGGCGACACGGCATCATGGATCGCGATAGCGTCGCCAGTCCAGGTACTGGCTGCGCACCGATGCGTAGCACTCGGCTCCGGGATCTTCCTCCTGGGGCCTCGATCGACCTTGTGCCACCTTGGAGGTGAGGGTGTCCCAGATCGCAGGCGAGCCCGGGACTCAGGACTTCGTGGAAGTCCGGCTGCCCGCTGCGGGTGCCTACCTGTCCGTGCTGCGTACGGCCACGGCCGGACTCGCGGCGCGCTTGGACTTCACCCTCGACGAGATCGAGGACCTGCGCATCGCGGTCGACGAGGCCTGCGCGATCCTGCTGCAGCAGGCCGTCCCGGGATCCGTCCTCAGCTGCGTCTTCCGGCTCGTCGACGATTCGCTGGAGGTCACGGTCTCGGCCCCGACGACCGACGGGCGCGCGCCGGAGCGCGACACCTTCGCCTGGACGGTGCTCTCGGCACTGGCCGGCAAGGTCGACTCCTCCGTCGCCGAGGACCGGACGGTCTCCATCAGCCTGTACAAACAGCGCGGCGCGGGACCCGGGCCGGCGTGAGGGACGGGGACGGTCCGGTGCGGGACGAGGAGCGCGGGCGTGCGGCTCCGGCGGAGCCGGTGTACGCACCGGCGGGCATCCCGGAGCAGCAGGCCAGGCCGCATCCGGCGGTGGATGAACGTGATGGCCTTTCGGCCTCGGCGGAGCAGGCGCAGGCAGAGCGGGCGGCCCATATGAGCGAGCAGCACGAGCACCACGATGCGAGTGACCGGAGCGAGGCGCGGTCGATGTTCATCGAGCTGCGCAAACTCCCGGAGGGGTCGCCCGAGCGCGCCGAGCTGCGCAATCAGCTGGTACGGATGCATCTGCCGCTGGTCGAACACCTGGCGCGGCGGTTCCGGAACCGCGGGGAGCCGCTGGACGACCTCACGCAGGTCGCCACGATCGGCCTGATCAAGTCGGTGGACCGTTTCGACCCGGAGCGCGGTGTCGAGTTCTCGACGTATGCGACGCCCACGGTGGTCGGCGAGATCAAGCGCCACTTCCGCGACAAGGGCTGGGCGGTGCGGGTGCCGCGGCGGCTCCAGGAGCTGCGGCTCTCGCTGACCACGGCGACCGCTGAGCTCTCCCAGCAGCACGGCCGCTCGCCGACGGTGCACGAGCTGGCGGAGCGTCTCGGGATCTCCGAGGAGGAGGTCCTGGAGGGCCTCGAGTCGGCGAACGCGTATTCGACGCTCTCGCTGGACGTCCCGGACACGGACGACGAGTCCCCTGCGGTCGCGGACACGCTGGGCGCGGAGGACGAGGCGCTGGAGGGCGTCGAGTACCGGGAGTCGCTGAAGCCGCTGCTGGAGGACCTCCCGCCGCGGGAGAAGCGGATCCTGCTGCTGCGCTTCTTCGGGAACATGACCCAGTCGCAGATCGCGCAGGAAGTCGGCATCTCGCAGATGCACGTGTCGCGTCTGCTGGCCCGGACGCTGGCGCAGCTCCGCGAGAAACTGCTGGTGGAGGAGTAGGGGCGGTGCCGCCCCCGGGCCCGTAGCCCCCGCCGGGGACTACTCGCGTCCGCGGATGCCCAGCGCCTGGGTCGTCGACGGGTTGACCAGGAGGACGAGGCCGGTCACCGCCACCACCGCGAGGGCGATCCCGGCCGGGATCAGGAGGGTGCCCTCGGAGCGGAGCAGGGTCCAGGCGACCGGGAGGGCCATGAGCTGGGTGATGATCGCCGGGCCGCGGCTCCAGCTGCGGCGCAGGAGCAGGCCCCGGGCCGCCAGCAGCGGGATGACGCCGAGCGCGATGAGCGTGACGCCGCCCGTTTCCGCCTGGGAGGTGCTCTCCGGGGCGCCCGTGAGACCGGTCACCAGCATGTAGATGCCGCCGGCGATCAGGGCGAGGGCCTCGAGCCCGCAAAGGGCCGCCGCGGCGGTCAGGCGGGCGGGACGCGGCTCGGGGGTCTGCTCAGTGCTGCTCACCTCAGCAGGGTAGCCCCGGCCTGGGTCCGCACTCCGGCCCGGGGCTGGGCCCGGTACCCCCTGGTAGGTACGCTGGCGACCATGCGCGCACTCCTCGTGGTCAACCCGGCAGCAACCACCACCAGTGCACGCACCCGGGAAGTTCTGATCCACGCCCTCGCCAGCGAGATGAAGCTGGAGGCCGTGACGACCGAGTACCGCGGCCATGCCCGGGACCTCGCCCGGCGCGCGGCCGACTCCGAGGACATAGACATGGTCGTCGCCCTCGGCGGCGACGGCACCGTCAACGAGGTCGTGAACGGCCTGCTCCACTCGGGGCCGGATCCCGACGCCCTCCCCCGCCTCGCGGTCGTCCCCGGCGGCTCCACGAATGTGTTCGCCCGCGCGCTCGGCCTCCCGAACGACGCAGTGGAAGCGACCGGCGCGATCCTGGACGCGCTGAGCCACGAAACCGAACGGACGGTCGGCCTGGGACTGGCGTCCGGCACGCCCGGCACGGAGGACGAGGCGGTCCCGCCCCGCTGGTTCACCTTCTGCGCCGGCTTCGGTTTCGACGCCGGCGTCGTCGGCCGGGTCGAACAGCAGCGGGAGCGCGGCAGGAGATCGACGCACGCCCTCTACGTACGCCAGGCAGCCCGTCAGTTCCTCGAGGACCCGAACCGCCGGCGCGGCGCGATCACCCTGGAGCGCCCCGGCGCGGAGCCGGTGAAGGATCTTGTGCTGTCGATAGTCTGCAACACCTCCCCCTGGACCTACCTGGGGAATCGTCCGGTGTACGCGTCCCCCGACGCCTCCTTCGACACCGCCCTCGACGTCTTCGCCCTGAGCCGGCTCTCGGCCCCCGCGCTGGCCCGTTACGCGACCCAGCTGCTGACCTCGACCCCCGAGCGCGGCCCGCACGGCAAGCACGCCGTCTCTCTTCATGACCTGACGGACTTCACCTTGCATTCCAAGGCCCCGATGCCGTTCCAGATGGACGGTGACCACCTCGGCCTGCGAACGAGCGTGACGTTCACAGGCGTACGCCGTGCACTGCGTGTGATTGTGTGAGCGGAAGGGGCAAAAGTCCTTCCACTCGAACGTTTAGGCGCGGGTCCACCCCATGGAAGTACGGCTGTGACCTAGTCGACACCGAGGAATCAAAAAAAACTTTCCGCAAGGGGTTGTATCCGCAGCCGAGGTTTGCGAATCTCTACATGGCGATCGGGACGGCCCGCAGAACCGGCATCCCTGAGAGCCAGAACCCCTCCTCAAACTCGGACCGCACCAGTTCGTCTGGGCGTTGGCCCTTCCCTTGCGGGGGGATTCGTGAAAGCGTTCACATTCACAAGCAACCTGCACGTAATACCAAGAGAGGTAGCAGCCATGGACTGGCGTCACAACGCCGTTTGCCGCGAGGAAGACCCCGAGCTGTTCTTCCCCATCGGCAACACCGGTCCTGCGCTGCTGCAGATCGAGGAAGCCAAGGCCGTCTGCCGCCGCTGCCCCGTCATGGAGCAGTGTCTGCAGTGGGCGCTCGAGTCCGGCCAGGACTCCGGCGTCTGGGGTGGCCTCAGCGAGGACGAGCGCCGCGCGATGAAGCGCCGCGCCGCTCGCAACCGGGCGCGCAACGCCAGCGCCTGACGCCACCTGTTACGAGCCTGAGCCCGGCGGCGCGTACGGCGAGTACGCACTCACCGCCCCCGAGCCGCAGCGCGCAGCAGTAACTCACAGCGTTCGAGCCCCGGACCGTGTCCATACGGTCCGGGGCTCGCTGCTGTTCGGCGTCTTCGCGCTGCGGCGTCCCCATTCGTACGCAGCTACGCCGCTACTTCTGGCTCTGTACGGGGATGTCGAGCACGACGCGCGTACCACGCTCGAGGCCCGGCACCATGTCGAAGGTGCCGCCCAACTCCCCCTCGACCAGCGTCCTGACGATCTGAAGGCCCAGGTTGCCGGCCCGCTGCGGATCGAAGCCCTCGGGCAGACCGCGGCCGTCGTCCTGGATCGTGATCAGCAGGCGCTCGTGGCCACGCGGGCCACCTCGCACCGCCGAGACCTCGACCGTGCCGTGCTCCCCCGGGGCGAAGGCGTGCTCCAGGGCGTTCTGCAGGATCTCGGTCAGGACCATCGAGAGCGGGGTCGCGACCTCGGCGTCGAGGATTCCGCAACGGCCGGTACGGCGGCACTCGACCTTCCCCGGGGAGATCTCCGCGACCATCGCGATGACCCGGTCGGCGATCTCGTCGAACTCGACGCGCTCGTCCAGGTTCTGAGAGAGCGTCTCGTGGACGATCGCGATGGAGCCGACGCGGCGGACTGCCTCGTTGAGCGCCTCCCGGCCGCGTACCGAGTCCATCCGCCGGGCCTGCAGCCGCAGGAGCGCGGCGACCGTCTGGAGGTTGTTCTTCACCCGGTGGTGGATCTCCCGGATGGTGGCGTCCTTGGTGATCAACTCGCGCTCGCGCCGCCGGAGTTCGGTGACGTCGCGGAGCAGGATGAGGGAGCCGATGCGGGTGCCCTTGGGCTTCAGCGGGATGGCGCGCAGCTGGATCACACCGCCGTTGCCCTCGACCTCGGCCTCGCGGGGCGCGTATCCGCTGGCGAGCTTGACCAGGGCCTCGTCGACCGGGCCGCGCGACGGGGCGAGTTCGGCGGTGATCTGGCCGAGGTGCTGTCCGACGAGGTCGGCGGCGAGGCCGAGACGGTGGTACGCGGAGAGGGCGTTCGGGGACGCGTACTGGACCATCCCGTCGGCGTCGAGGCGGATCAGTCCGTCACCGGCGCGCGGGGAGGCGTCCATGTCGACCTGCTGGCCGGGGAAGGGGAAGGTGCCGGCGGCGATCATCTGCGCGAGGTCCGAGGCGGACTGGAGGTACGTGAGCTCCAGCCGGCTCGGGGTGCGGACGGTGAGCAGGTTGGTGTTGCGGGCGATGACGCCGAGGACCCGGCCCTCGCGGCGCACGGGGATGGACTCGACCCGTACCGGCACCTCCTCGCGCCACTCCGGGTCGCCCTCGCGCACGATCCTGCCCTCGTCGAGCGCGGCGTCGAGCAGCGGGCGGCGGCCGCGGGGAACCAAATGGCCGACCATGTCGTCCTGATAGGAGGTGGGGCCGGTGTTCGGCCGCATCTGGGCGACGGAGACGTAGCGCGTGCCGTCGAGGGTGGGGACCCAGAGGACGAGGTCGGCGAAGGAGAGGTCGGAGAGCAGCTGCCACTCCGAGACCAGCAGGTGGAGCCACTCGAGGTCGGACTCACTCAGAGCGGTGTGCTGGCGTACGAGGTCGTTCATGGAGGGCACGCTGCGAGCGTACCTTCGCTATGAACCTGACGGGACGGGGCTCCGTGGTGGAGGATGGGCCCGGAATCAGTCCGAACGTATGGATGGACAGACGAGAATGGTCTAGTCCACAATGATTTTAATGGATTTCCGCCCTCCCCGCACAGGAGGGTGGACCGAGGTACCCGGCGCTCTCTGCCCTGACTGCGCCGCTGCCTCCAAACGGCCGCGTGGGACCGCACACCCGCCGGCCGAGCAACTCCGGGCTGCGGTGCCGGACGGGTTGAGGGTCCCGTCCCGGCGCCGCGGCCCGCGGGTCTTTCCGGGGGTCAGTGGGTCTCGGTGACCTTGGCGAGTGCGCGCGGTGCGTCCGGGTCCTGACCACGGGCGATGGTGACCTCGTACGCCAGCAGCTGGAGGGGAAGGATCTCCAGGACGGGCTGGACCTCCTCCGCCACCCCCTCCGTGGGCAGGACGAAGCCCGCGGATGCGGTGTCGACCTGGCGCTTGGGGCCCACCACGAAGAGGTCGGCCCCGCGCCCGCGGAGGCGGTCGAGGACCGGCTGGAGTGCGTCACCGCCGCGGCCGTCGGTGACGACCGCGATCACCGGGGAGATGTTGTCGACCATGGCCAGCGGGCCGTGGAGCAGATCGGCCCCGGAGTAGGAGAGAGCGGGGATGTAGCTCGTCTCCATCAGCTTGAGGGCCGCCTCCTTGGCGGTCGGGTAGCCGTATCCCCTGGAAGTGATGACCATGCGCTCGGCGAAGCGGTAGCGCGCCGCCAGGGACCTGACCTCGTCCTTGCGGGCCAGGATCTGTTCGGCGAGCCCCGGCAGGACCTGCGCCGCCGAGCCGTCCCCGCCCCGCAGGCCCTCGACGAAGAGGTACAGGGAGAGCAGGGACGCGGTGTACGTCTTGGTCGCCGGGAGGGCCCTCTCCGGACCGGCCAGGATGTCGATGTGGAACTCGGAGACCGCGGCGAGCGGCGAGTCCGGGTTGTTCGTCACCGCGAGGGTGACCGCACCCGCGTTCCGGGCGGCCTGCGTGGAGGCCACCAGGTCGGGCGAGCCGCCGGACTGGCTGACGGTGATGACCAGGACGTCGGTGAGGTTCGGCTTCGCGCCGTACGCCGTCGTCGTCGACATGGACGTGAGCCCGCAGGGCAGCCCGAGCCGGATCTCCAGCAGGTACTTCGCGTAGAGAGCGGCGTTGTCGGACGTACCGCGCGCGGTGAGAAGGACGAAGCGGGGCTTGCGGTCGGCGATCGCGGCGGCGACCTCGCGGATCCGCGGAGCCCCCTCGTCGAGGATCCGGCGCAGCACCGCGGGCTGCTCCGCCATCTCGCCGGACATGATCCGTCCCGGCTGCTCGCTGTGCCCGGCGGACGTCGTGGCGGACATGCTGAGTGCCTCCCAAACGTGAGTTGGCCGGCGTCGCCGTCGGGCCCAGTCGACCACGGGGAACCGCACCCCCGCCAGCCGGACCGCCCCGCGGCGCCACCCCGTTCTGCTAGATTGGTCTATACCACATATCGTCGACCGATCGGCAGGGCCCAACGTGGAAGTTGTCATCGTCCCGGACGCCAAGGCCGGCGGAGAACTCATCGCCCAGGGCGTCGCGGACCTGCTCCGCCGCAAGCCCGACGCGCTGCTCGGGGTGGCCACCGGGTCGACCCCGCTGCCGGTCTACGAGGCGCTGGCCAGGAAGGTGCGGTCGGGCGACGTGGACGCGTCGCGCGCCCGGATCGCCCAGCTGGACGAGTACGTGGGCCTGCCGGCCGGGCACCCCGAGTCGTACCGCTCCGTCGTCCTGCGCGAGGTCGTCGAGCCGCTCGGGCTGGAGGCGGAGGCGTTCCTCGGCCCGGACGGGTCGGCGGACGACGTGCAGGGCGCGTGCGAGGCCTACGACGCCGCGCTGGCGGAGGCGGGCGGGGTGGACCTGCAGCTGCTCGGGATCGGGACGGACGGGCACATCGGGTTCAACGAGCCGTGCTCGTCGCTCGCGTCGCGCACCCGGATCAAGACGCTGACGGAGCAGACGCGGGTGGACAACGCGCGGTTCTTCGACGGCGACATCGAGCAGGTGCCGCATCACGTGATCACGCAGGGGATCGGGACGATCCTCGAGGCGCGGCACCTGGTGCTGCTGGCCACGGGCGAGGGGAAGGCGGAGGCGGTCGCGGCGAGCGTGGAGGGGCCGGTGGCCGCGGTCGTACCGGCCTCGGCGCTCCAGTTGCATCCGCACGCGACGGTGGTCGTGGACGAGGCGGCTGCGTCCAAGCTGAAGCTCGCGGACTACTTCCGGCACACGTACGCGAACAAGCCGGCCTGGCAGGGGCTGTAGGCCCCTGCCGTAACCGGCCGACGGCGATGCCGGGCCGCTCCCACGGGGAAGCGGCCCGGCATCGTGGCTGTGCGGGTGCGGGCCAGTGGACGGTCCGTGCCCACCCGTTCGTCCCCCGGACTTCGCCCTGAGGGCCCGACGGAATGGATGCCGGCGAAGACGCCGTGCGCACCGCTGCGACCCGCGGAGCGGTGCGGCCACACAAGCACCACGGCCCCCGGTTCCGCCTCGCGGAACCGGGGGCCGTGAGCGTGCCTACGCGCCCGTGAGGGCCTCCGCGGCGGCGATGCCGCAGACTCTGGCCGCACCCCGGGTGGCGATGTGGAGCGCGCCGCGCGGCGGGGCCTCGTCGACGCCCATCTCCACCACGATCATGTCCGGGCGGGCCGCCAGAAGGGCGTCCAGGGACTCGGTCATCCACGCGTGCCGGTGGACGTCGCGGACGACCGCGACGATCCGGCGGTCTCCCGCGGCGAGCAGGACGTCGTCGACCGCAGCGTCCGTGAACGTCCCCGTCTCCGTGCCCGGCAGCAGCCGGGCCAGTTCCGCCGCGACGCCCCAGGGGGTCTCGTCCCCGACGGCGATGTTGGCGACGGCCGTGAACGCGGCGACGTACGGCGGCGAGGTCAGGGGCTCGAAGGGCCGCTCCTCCGCCGTGACGCGCAGGGCCCGCCGCGCCGCCACGAGGCCGATGTCGGAGCTGATGCCGCTACCGGTGCCGGTGCCGGGCGCGGTCCCCTCCTGTGAAGCCGCGCCCGGCTCCGATGCCGCCCCCCTGGCCCCCCTGGTCCAGTCCGCGAGCGCGCGCACGCGCGCGGCCGCGTCGGCCAGTCGTTCCTCGGGCAGTTCGCCCTCGCGTACCGCGGTGACCAGCGCGTCGCGCAGCCGCAGCACGGTGTCCTCGTCGGCCAGGCCGCCACCGACACAGATCGCGTCGGCACCGGCGGCGATCGCGAGGACACTGCCGCGCTCGATCCCGTACGTCGCGGCGATGGCCTGCATCTCCATGCCGTCCGTGACGATGAGTCCGTCGAAGCCCAGCTCCTGGCGCAGCAGACCGGTGAGGATCTGCGGGCTCAGGGTCGCCGGGCGGTTCGGGTCGAGCGCAGGCAGCAGGATATGCGCGCTCATGACCGACTTGGAACCCGCTGCGATGGCTGCGCGGAAGGGCAGCAGCTCACGGGCGTGCAACGTGGCCAAGTCCACGTCGATGCGGGGCAGGGCGTGGTGCGAGTCGACGGCCGTGTCACCGTGACCCGGGAAGTGCTTGGTGCATGCAGCCACTCCCGCGGACTGCAGCCCCTCGATGTACGCGGCGGTGTGCCGGGCGACCAGCAGGGGATCGGCACCGAAGGAACGCACCCCGATGACCGGATTGTTCGGGTTTGAATTGACATCGGCCGAAGGAGCCCAGTTCAGATCGACCCCGCAGGCGGCCAGTCTGCGGCCGAGCTCCGCGGCCACGCCCCGGGTCAGCTCGACGTCGTCGACGGACCCGAGGGCGTAGTTGCCGGGGAAGGAGGAACCGCTCCGGACCTCCAGGCGGGTGACGTCCCCGCCCTCCTCGTCGATGGCGACGATGACGTCGTCCCGCTCGGCCCGCAACTGCGCGGTCAGCGCCGCGAGCTGCTCGGGCGAGGCGATGTTGCGGCCGAACAGGCCCACGGAGGAGAGCCCTTCGCCGATCCGGCGCAGCAGCCAGTCGGGCGCGGTGGTGCCGAGAAAGCCGGGCTGGAGGACGGCGAGTGCGTCACGAGTGAGCGTGTCGGTGCCGTGTGCGAGCGTCGTCATGAGGCGGCGTCATCCCTTCACTGCGCCGGCCGTCAGACCTGCGGCCATCTTGCGCTGGACGAGGAGGAAGAGGATCACGATGGGGACGGCCATCATGGTGGCGCCGGCCATCATCGGGGCGTATTCGGTGCCGTGCTTGGTGGTGAAGTTGCCGAGCCAGACGGTGGCCGTCTGGTTCTGCTGGCTCATCAGCATCAGCGCGTACAGGTACTCGTTCCACGCCTGGATGAACCCGTACACGGACGTCGCCACCATGCCCGGCGCGAGCAGCGGGAAGACCACGCGCACGAAGGCGCCGGTGCGGGTGCAGCCGTCGACCATGGCCGCCTCCTCCAGCTCCCGCGGGATGTTGACGATGAACCCGCGCAGCGTCCACACCGTGAAGGGGAGGATGAAGGTGAGGTACGTGATGATCAGGCCGGTGAGCTTGTCGTACTGACCGAGGTCGTTGAGCAGCAGGAAGACCGGGATGATCATGGCGACCAGCGGGACCATCTGGACGGCCAGGATGCCCACGATCACGATCTTGCGGCCGCGGAAGGCGAAGCGCGAGATGGCGAGCGCCGCGAGCATGCCGACGACGATGCCGATGGCGACCACGACGAGCGACACGACGAGACTGCGGCCGACGGGGCCCCAGAAGTCGGCGATGTCGAAGGCCCGCGAGAAGTTCTCCAGGGTGAACGTCCTGGGGAAGAAGTGCGGGTTCGGGTCGATGGCGTCCTTGGCCGGCTTGAAGGCCGTGTTGAGCATCCAGTAGACCGGGAAGCCCGCGGAGACGAAGACCAGCAGGCCGAGCAGGTTCCAGCCGAGCTTGCTCTTGCGGGGCTTCGCGGGACGGCGTACGGCGCCTTGAGTCACAGCGCTCACTCGACTTCTCCGATCTTGAGCATCTGGCGCATGTAGACCGCGACCACACCGAGCAGCAGGAGCACGGTGACAAGCGCGATCGCCGAGCCGCCGCCGTAGTCGTTGACGACGAAGGCCTTGTCGTACGAGTACGTGGTCAGCAGCTGGAACTCGGCCTCCGGGTGCCCGTTGCGCATCACGAAGACCTGCGGGAAGACACCCATGTCCCAGATCACCGAGAGCGTCGTGAGCATCACGATGATGGGCTTGAGGATCGGCAGCGTGACGTACCGGAAGACGCCCCACGCGCCGGCGCCGTCGAGGCGGGCGGCCTCTTCGAGCTCCTTGGGCACCTGGGTGAGTCCTGCGCTCAGCGTGATCACGACGAAGGGCACGGCGCCCCAGACGACCAGCAGCATGATGACGGCGAGACCCTGCGGGCCGCCGGCGAACCAGTTGTGCCCGATCATGTCGACGCCGGGCAGCCGGCTGAGCACCCAGTTGAGGACGCCGTAGTCGGTGTCGAAGAGCCACTTGAAGATCGCGGTGGCGACGATGATGGGCATGCCCCAGCTCGCCACGAGCGCGATGTTGATGAGCGTCTTCACCCAGCCCGAGACGCGCTGGAGCAGCAGGGCGATCAGCATGCCGAGGACCATCGTGAAGACGACCGCGCCGCCGGCGAAGACCACCGTGCGGACGACGACGGACCAGAACTCGCCGTCGCCCAGGATCTTGGTGAAGTTGTCGAAGCCGACCGACTCGGGCTCCTGGAAGCCCCACAGCTGCGCCTGCCCGAACTTCTGGAAGGAGAGGGTGACCAGCCGGACCAGCGGATAGCCGAGGACCAGCAGCAGGATGACCAGGCAGGGCGCGAGGAGCGCCCAGGGCAGTCCGGAGACCCGGCCGCCCGCACGCTGCTTCCCCGGATTCCCGGCTCCCCCGGATCCGGCCCCGGTCCCGGCACCCTTGGTTGACGATGGCCGCGTCGGCGGCACCTTGGCAGTGGTTGTGTCTGCGGCACTCATCGGGCGCTCCTCAGCGGTCCCTCTCCTCGTACGGGAGCAGGGCTCCGTCGACGACCGACGGAGCCCTGCCGGAAGGTCACTTGGTGTTGATGACCTTGTCGATCGCGGCGTCCGCAGCCTTCGCGGCCTCCTCGACCGTCTTCTTGCCGGTGCCGATGTCCCGGAGCATCGTCTTGAGGGTCTGGGCCTTCTCGACCTGGCCCCAGCCCGGTGCCATCGGGACGAACCAGTTGGACTCGGCGGCGGTGGCGGGGACGACCGTCTTCGGGTCGGCCTTGAGGGTCGCCAGGTCGGTCTTGTTGTTCGGCAGGTTGCCCTTGCCGATCAGACCCTTCTGGCCCTGGGCGCCGGTGAAGGCGTTGATCCACTCGGCGGCGACGCCCTGCGCCTTGGACTTGACCGGGATGGCCAGGTCCGAGCCGCCGAGGAAGACGGGGAGGTTCTTGCCGGACGGGGCGGGCATCACGAAGTTCTCGAGGTTGCCCTTGAGCTTGCCGGTCTTGTCGTTCTCCGGGGCCTCGGAGGTGGCGCCTTCCCAGGCCGCGCCGAAGATCATGCCGGCGTTGCCCTGGCCGTACACGATGTACCGGTCCGACTCGTCCTTGGTCTTGTCGGCCTTCATGTACTTGTCGAGGACGTTCTTGTACTCGTTGAGGCCCTTGATGGACTCGGGCGAGGAGAGGCTGGCCTTCCACTGGTCGCCCTCCTTCTTCGCGATGGCGCCGCCCGCGTCGTAGACGAAGGACATCGCGGCGTACCAGTCCGGCGAAGGCTGGTACCAGGCACTGAACTTGTTGCCCTTCTTCGCCTGGATCTTGTCGAGGGCCGCGGTCAGCTCGGCGTAGGTCTTCGGCGGGGTCTTCACGCCGGCCTCGGCGGCGACGTCCTTGCGCCAGTTGCCCACGCGGCCACCGGCGTAGTACGGAACGCCGTAGGCCTTGCCGTCGTACGTGACGGACTCCTTGAGGCCGTCCAGCCAGGCGTCGGACTGCTCGAACTTCGCCGGGTCGACCTCGGCGAAGGCACCCTTCACCATGTAGCCGAGCATCTCGGTGTTGCCCATCTCGACCACGTCGGGGGCCTTGTCCGTGGCGAGCACGGCGTCGAGCTTGGCGTTCTTGTCCGGCCAGCCGTAGTACTCGTGCTTGATCTTGATGCCGGGGTGCTTCTTGACGACCGCGTCGTCGGCCGCCTTGACGAGCTCGGGCCAGTTGTTCTGGGCGTCGACCGTCAGCCAGACGGTGAGCTCCTTGACGTCCGCTCCGGCCTTGTCCCCGCCCTTGTCGCTGTCGGAGCCACATGCGGCAATGCTGACCATCATGCCCGCGACGCCGATCGCCGCGATGAGCTTGCGCTTCACGCCACCCTCCTCAGGGATGCTGCAACCCCCCGCCCACCGCGAAGACATACGGAGGCATACGCCGAGTACTGCTCGTGGGGCTGGGACTTGGTCTTTAATGGTTTAGACCAGTACTCGGGAGCTTGGCCTAGACCTTTAGGGGTGTCAAGGGTGTATAAGAAGGGCTGTCGCGTCCGTTATCGGACCGACACCTGAGGGAGGGCGACGACCCGTGACCGGACCGTGCCACCATGTGAGCCGCAACAGACGGAGGTGCCGGTGACGGCAGCAGCACACGAGTCGGGAAGGCATGCCATGGCCACGGACGGGGGCGGCACGGAGACGGAAGGCGGGACGGGAACCCGTACCGCACGCGTGCCCAAGTACTACCGGCTCAAGAGGCACTTGCTCGACATGACGGAGACGCTGCCGCCCGGCACGCCCGTCCCGCCCGAGCGCACCCTGGCCGCCGAGTTCGACACCTCGCGCACGACCGTGCGACAGGCCCTCCAGGAGCTGGTCGTCGAGGGCCGGCTGGAACGGATCCAGGGCAAGGGCACGTTCGTCGCGAAGCCCAAGGTGTCGCAGGCCCTCCAGCTCACCTCGTACACCGAGGACATGAAGGCGCAGGGTCTGGAGCCCACGTCCCAGCTGCTGGACATCGGATACGTCACAGCCGACGACACGCTGGCCGGGCTGCTGGACATCTCGCCGGGCGGACGGGTGCTGCGGATCGAGCGGCTGCGACTGGCGAGCGGCGAGCCGATGGCGATCGAGACGACGCATCTGTCGGCGAAGCGTTTCCCGGCACTGCGGCGTTCGCTCGTCAAGTACACGTCGCTCTACACGGCATTGGCCGAGGTGTACGACGTCCATCTGGCAGAGGCCGAGGAGACGATCGAGACCTCGCTGGCCACACCGCGCGAGGCGGGACTGCTGGGTACGGACGTGGGCCTGCCGATGCTGATGCTGTCCCGGCACTCGCTGGACAGGAACGGCGAACCGGTGGAGTGGGTGCGGTCGGTGTACCGGGGAGACCGGTACAAGTTCGTGGCGAGGCTGCAGCGACCCGAAGCGGACTGAGGCGGACTGAGCCCCGAAGGCGGGCCGAGCGGTCCGAATGAGTGGTTGAGCGGTCGGAATCAGCCGCCGAGCGGTCGATTTCGGCCGCCGAGCGGCTGAGCCGAGCCGTTCGGCGATTGCCTCCTCCGCTATCCGGACAAGGGTTCCATCAAGCGGAACCGTCCCCTAGATTTCGTGCGCGTTACATCAGCACCGCTGATCAGCGACGGGACGGAGCCGCTCATGTCCGAAGTACCCGAACACAGAAAACCGGTCGTCACCCCGGTCCGGGCGGTGGTGGCCCTCTGCCTGGTCGCGCCGTTCGTCGCGATGCTCTGGGTCGGCTCGTACGCGAAGGTCGAGCCCACCGTCGCCGGGATCCCGTTCTTCTACTGGTACCAGATGCTCTGGGTCGTCGTATCGACGGCGCTGACGATGGTGGCCTACCAGCTGTGGCGCCGTGACCAGCGCGCCCGCAAGGAAGGGGCGTCGAAGTGAAGGACGGCGTGAACGGCGTCGCACTCGCCGTCTTCATCTTCTTCTTCCTGGCCGTCACGGTCATGGGCTTCCTCGCCTCGCGCTGGCGCAGGGCCGAGAACGAGAACAGCCTGGACGAATGGGGCCTGGGCGGCCGCTCGTTCGGCACCTGGGTGACCTGGTTCCTGCTGGGCGGCGACCTCTACACCGCGTACACCTTCGTCGCCGTACCCGCGGCGATCTACGCGGCGGGCGCGGCGGGCTTCTTCGCGGTGCCGTACACGATCCTCGTCTACCCGCTGATCTTCACCTTCCTGCCGCGGCTGTGGTCCGTGTCGCACAAGCACGGCTACGTGACGACGTCCGACTTCGTGCGCGGGCGCTTCGGCTCGAAGGGGCTGTCGCTGGCGGTCGCGGTGACCGGCATCCTCGCGACCATGCCGTACATCGCGCTGCAGCTCGTCGGCATCCAGGCCGTGCTGGACGTCATGGGTGTCGGCGGCGGCGAGACCACGCACTGGTTCATCAAGGACCTGCCGCTGCTGATCGCCTTCGGTGTGCTGGCGGCGTACACGTACTCGTCCGGGTTGCGGGCGCCGGCGCTGATCGCCTTCGTCAAGGACACGCTGATCTACATCGTGATCGCGGTCGCGATCATCTACATCCCGATCAAGCTCGGCGGCTTCGACGACATCTTCGCCAAGGCGGGCGACGCGTTCGCGCAGATCAACCCGGTGACGGAGAAGCCGCGAGGCGCGCTGGTGCCCGGGGAGCTGGGCCAGTGGGGTTACGCCACGCTGGCGCTCGGCTCGGCGCTCGCGCTCTTCATGTACCCGCACTCGATCACGGCGACGCTGTCCTCGCGCAGCCGTGAGGTGATCCGCCGCAACACGACGATCCTGCCGCTGTACTCGCTGATGCTCGGGCTGCTGGCGCTGCTCGGCTTCATGGCGATCGCGGCCGGGGTGAAGGTGACCAACGGTCAGCTCGCCATCCCGCAGCTGTTCGAGAACATGTTCCCCGACTGGTTCGCGGGTGTGGCCTTCGCGGCCATCGGCATCGGCGCGCTGGTACCGGCGGCGATCATGTCGATCGCGGCGGCGAACCTCTTCACGCGGAACATCTACAAGGACTTCCTGAAGCCGGACGCGACGCCGGAGCAGGAGACCAAGGTGTCGAAGCTGGTGTCGCTGCTGGTGAAGGTGGGCGCGCTGGTCTTCGTCCTGACGATGGACAAGACGGTCGCCATCAACTTCCAGCTGCTGGGCGGCATCTGGATCCTGCAGACCTTCCCGGCACTGGTCGGCGGCCTCTTCACGCCGTGGTTCCACCGCTGGGCGCTGATCGCGGGCTGGGCGGCCGGCATGCTGTACGGCACGCTGGCGGCGTACGGCGTCGCGAGCCCCACGCAGAAGCACTTCGGCGGGTCCTCGGCCGAGATCCCCGGCATCGGCGAGATCGGCTACATCGGCCTGACGGCCTTCGTGCTGAACCTGGTGGTCACGGTCGTCCTGACGTTCGTCCTGCGCGCGGTGAAGGCACCGGACGGGGTCGACGAGACGTCCCCGGAGGACTACACGGCGGACGCGGGGGACGCGGGCGTCCAGGCGGAGCTCCCGAAGCTCGGCGCGAGCACGCACTGACCCGCAGAGGTCCCGCCGGCGATCGGCGCAGGCTCGACGAGCCTGCGCCGATCGCTTTTTCGCGGCACCTGCCCGAGCCGGGGCAAGCCCCGGACCCCCAGGGACGTGCCCGGTACCGCACGGTCCGCCCGCGTGTCCGTCCTCGAACGCCGGACGGGCTCGAATGAGCCCCCCCACACGCCCGCCAGGGCATCGGGGAAGGGGACTCGGGGGCGGAGCCCCCGGATACGGGGTCTGCGGCGGAGCCCCAGTTCAGGAAAGGGCGGGGCGGGGCAGTGCCCGATGTACGGCTCCGCCGCAGGCGCCCCCGTCCCCCGAACCGCTGTCGTACCGGTGCGGAAGACTGACCGGTATGGACTTCATCATCAGGCGCGCCGAACCCGCCGAGTACGACGTGCTCGGCGCCATCACCGCGGAGGCGTATCTCGGGGACGGGCTGCTCGACTTCGGGGAGAGCGACGAGTATCTGCACGTCCTGCGGGACGTGGCGGCACGGGCCGCGGACGCCGAGGTGCTCGTCGCCGCGAGCGCGGAGGGGCAGGTGCTCGGCGGGGTGACGTACGTCGCGTCCGGCGGACCATGGGCCGACATCGCACGCGCGGGCGAGGCCGAGTTCCGGATGCTCGACGTGGCGAGGGAGGGGCGCGGCCGGGGTGCCGGCGAGGCACTCGTCCGGGCGTGCGTCGACCGGGCGCGGGCCACCGACGGCTGCGTACGCCTCGTGCTGTCCACCCAGCGCACCATGCACACCGCGCACCGCATCTACGAGCGCCTGGGCTTCGTACGGACCCCCGAGCGGGACTGGGAGCCGATCCCCGGGATGCTGCCCCTGCTGACGTACGCCCTGGAGCTCCGGCGCTCATAGCTCCAGCGCTCCAACGGCCCTCGCGACACAACATGTGGGGGGTGACGCAACTCCCCGCCCCCACATGTATGCTCATGCTCGCTGTCGCCACAGGGGAATCCGGTGCGAATCCGGAACTGTCCCGCAATGGTGTGCCGGTGTGCGTTTGCGCGCGCCCGCGAGTCCAAGGACCTGCCGACGGCGCACCCGGACCGTCCGGCCCGGGTGCCGAGACGTCCGGGCCTCGCGGAAAAGGCCGGTGGACGCGGCGCACCTGCCCCCACAGGCGTGCGCCCGTGCCCCGAGCGCCCCCGCCGGCCCCGAGCCGAGCGAGGGAGAGCACCCCGTGACCATCGCGCCGCCCGATCCTGCCTCAACGCAGCGTGCCGACGGAGCCGACGGTCCAGGCACCGCGCTGCTGCGGACCCTGACCGACCTCACCGCCGAACTCCCCGACACCGACCCGGGCCGGGTCGCCGCCGCCGCGCTGCGCGGCCGGCACGCGGGCTCGGACGAGGCCGAACTGCGGGAGCTCGCGACCGAGGCGGCCGCGGGGCTGATCTCCGAGGACCCGGCGTACTCGCATCTGGCGGCCCGGCTGCTCAGCCTCACGATCACGGAGGAGGCGGCCTCACAGGGGGCGGCCGCCTTCTCCGACTCCATCGCCGTCGGCCACCGCGAGGGCCTGATCGCGGACCGCACGGCCGCGTTCGTCCGCACCCACTCCGCCCGGCTCGACGCCCTGATCGACACCGCCGCGGACGACCGCTTCGGCTACTTCGGTCTGCGCACGCTCTACAGCCGCTATCTCCTGAGGCACCCCATCACGCGCAAGGTGATCGAGACGCCGCAGCAGTTCATGCTGCGCGTGGCCGCCGGCCTCGCCGAGGACGACTCCCTGCGCGCCCTCGACGAAGTCGCCTCGCTGTACGCGCTGATGAGCCGGCTGGACTATCTGCCCTCCTCCCCCACGCTCTTCAACTCCGGCACCCGCCATCCCCAGATGTCGTCCTGCTACCTGCTGGACTCCCCGCTGGACGAGCTCGACTCCATCTACGACCGCTACCACCAGGTCGCACGGCTCTCCAAGCACGCCGGCGGGATCGGACTCTCGTACTCCCGTATCCGCTCCCGCGGTTCGCTGATCCGTGGCACCAACGGGCACTCCAACGGCATCGTGCCGTTCCTGCGGACCCTCGACTCCTCCGTCGCCGCAGTGAACCAGGGCGGCCGTCGCAAGGGCGCGGCCTGCGTCTACCTGGAGACCTGGCACGCGGACATCGAGGAGTTCCTGGAGCTGCGCGACAACACGGGCGAGGAAGCGCGGCGTACGCACAACCTCAACCTGGCGCACTGGATTCCGGACGAGTTCATGCGCCGGGTGCAGGAGGACGCCGACTGGTCGCTGTTCTCACCGGCCGACGTGCCGGAGCTCGTCGACCTGTGGGGCGACGACTTCGACGCCGCGTACCGCAAGGCGGAGGCGGCGGGCCTCGCCCGCAGGACCATTCCGGCGCGTGAGCTGTACGGCCGGATGATGCGCACGCTCGCCCAGACCGGCAACGGCTGGATGACCTTCAAGGACGCCTCCAACCGGACCGCGAACCAGACCGCCGAGCCGGGCCGAGTCGTGCACTCCTCGAACCTCTGCACGGAGATCCTCGAGGTCACCGACGACGGCGAGACGGCCGTCTGCAACCTCGGCTCGGTCAACCTCGGCGCCTTCGTCACGCCGGCCGGCGCCATCGACTGGGAGCGGCTCGACGAGACCGTCCGTACGGCCGTGACGTTCCTGGACCGCGTCGTCGACATCAACTTCTACCCGACCGAGCAGGCCGGCCGCTCCAACGCCAGGTGGCGCCCGGTGGGCCTCGGCGCCATGGGCCTGCAGGACGTCTTCTTCAAGCTGCGGCTGCCCTTCGACTCGGCGGAGGCGAAGGCCCTGTCGACGCGTATCGCCGAGCGGATCATGCTGGCGGCGTACGAGGCGTCCTGCGACCTCGCCGAGCGCAACGGCCCGCTGCCCGCCTGGGAGCAGACCCGGGCGGCGCGCGGTGTGCTGCACCCCGACCACTACGACGTCGAGCTCACCTGGCCCGAGCGCTGGGCGGCACTGCGCGCCCGGATCGCCGCGACCGGGATGCGCAACTCCCTCCTCCTCGCCATCGCGCCGACCGCGACCATCGCGTCGATCGCGGGTGTGTACGAGTGCATCGAGCCGCAGGTCTCCAACCTCTTCAAGCGCGAGACGCTCTCCGGTGAGTTCCTGCAGGTCAACTCCTACCTGGTGGACGACCTGAAGAAGCTCGGCGTCTGGGACGCACAGACCCGCGAGGCGCTGCGCGATTCCAGCGGCTCGGTGCAGGGCCTCAACTGGATCCCGGCGGATGTGCGGGAGCTGTACCGCACGGCGTGGGAGATCCCGCAGCGCGGCCTCATCGACATGGCGGCGGCCCGCACCCCGTTCCTGGACCAGTCCCAGTCGCTGAACCTCTTCATGGAGACGCCGACCATCGGCAAGCTCAGCTCGATGTACGCGTACGCATGGAAGCAGGGCCTGAAGACGACGTACTACCTGCGCTCCCGCCCGGCGACCCGCATCGCCCGCGCCGCCTCCGGCGCGAAGCCGGCCGCCACCACCGTCCCCGTACAGCAGGCGGCCCCCGACGCCGACGCGATCGCCTGCTCCCTTGAGAACCCCGAGTCCTGCGAGGCCTGCCAGTGATGACGACCACGGAAACGAAGAATCTGCTCGACCCGGGCTTCGAACTGACGCTCCGTCCGATGCGCTATCCGGACTTCTACGAGCGCTACCGGGACGCGATCAAGAACACGTGGACCGTGGAGGAGGTCGACCTCCACTCCGACGTCGCCGACCTCGCCAAGCTCTCCCCCGGTGAGCAGCACCTGATCGGCCGGCTCGTGGCCTTCTTCGCGACCGGCGACTCCATCGTCGCGAACAACCTGGTGCTGACGCTCTACAAGCACATCAACTCCCCCGAGGCGCGGCTGTACCTCTCCCGCCAGCTCTTCGAGGAGGCCGTGCACGTCCAGTTCTATCTGACCCTGCTGGACACGTACCTTCCCGATCCCGAGGACCGCACGGCCGCCTTCGCCGCCGTCGAGAGCATCCCCTCGATCCGCGAGAAGGCCCAGTTCTGCTTCAAGTGGATGGACTCGGTCGAGACGATCGACCGCCTGGAGACCCGGGCCGACCGCCGCCGCTTCCTGCTGAACCTGATCTGCTTCGCGGCGTGCATCGAGGGGCTGTTCTTCTACGGCGCCTTCGCGTACGTGTACTGGTTCCGCTCCCGGGGGCTGCTGCACGGCCTGGCGACCGGCACCAACTGGGTGTTCCGCGACGAGACGATGCACATGAACTTCGCCTTCGAGGTCGTGGACACGGTCCGCAAGGAGGAGCCGGAGCTCTTCGACGACGAACTCCAGCAGCAGGTCACCGACATGCTCAGGGAGGCGGTGGAGGCAGAACTGCAGTTCGGCCGCGATCTGTGCGGTGACGGCCTGCCGGGCATGAACACCGAGTCGATGCGCGAGTACCTGGAGTGCGTCGCCGACCAGCGGCTCACCCGGCTCGGCTTCGCCCCGGTCTACGGCTCGCAGAATCCGTTCTCCTTCATGGAGCTCCAGGGCGTCCAGGAGCTCACGAACTTCTTCGAGCGCCGCCCGTCCGCGTATCAGGTGGCCGTTGAGGGTTCGGTGGACCTGGACGAGGACTTCTGACGGCCAGGCCGGACACCTACGGGCGGGGGCCCGGGCCGGGTGACGGTCCGGGCCCCCGTTCGCTCGGCCTCACGGCGCTCCGCTTGGTGCAGCTGACGGTCGATGGCGCGGTCCCTCGCGTACCCGATGAGTGACGGCAGCCCGACGAGGACGAGGACCCCCAGGATGACGAGGTAGCTGAGGAATGTGTTCATGTCCTCCACTCTCGTCGCCGGGCCCCGGAAACGTCAGTGGCAGGACTGTCGCCAACCATCGAATTACTGCCACACTGAATCCATGCTGAAGAACGTGGCGACCGTCCTGCTCGACGGTGTGCATCCCTTCGAGCTCGGGGTCCTCTGTGAGGTCTTCGGGCTGGACCGCAGCGACGACGGACTTCCTGTCCTCGACTTCGCCGTCGCCTCTGCGGAGGGGCCGCGGCTGCGCACCCATGCCGGGTTCACGCTGGACGTGGAGCACGGGCTCGACCGGCTGGCGGAGGCCGATCTGATCGCCGTGCCGACCGGGAGCAATTATGTGCAGCGCGCGTACCCGGAGGCGTTGCTGGAGGCGCTGCGCGCGGCCGTCGACCGGGGCGCGCGGGTGCTGTCGGTGTGCACCGGCGCGTTCGTGCTGGGGGCCGCGGGGCTGCTGGACGGGAGGCGCTGCACGACCCACTGGCGCCATGCCGCCGCGCTGGCGCGCCGCCATCCGCGGGCGCTCGTCGATCCCGATGTGCTGTACGTGGACGAAGGGCCGGTGATCACCTCGGCCGGCACGGCCGCCGCGATCGACGCCTGTCTGCATCTGGTGCGCAGCGAGTACGGTCCGGAGGTCGCCAACAAGATCGCCCGCAGGATGGTGGTACCGCCGCACCGGGACGGCGGGCAGGCGCAGTACATCGACCGGCCGCTGCCACGCACGCGCTGCGACACGGTCGGCGAGGTGCTCGCCTGGATGGAGCGCCATCTCGACCGTGAGCTGACCGTGGAGCAGTTGGCGGTGCGGGCGCACATGTCGCCGCGGACCTTCGCGCGCCGCTTCCAGCAGGAGACGGGCACGACGCCGTACCGCTGGCTCCTGCGCCAGCGGGTGCTGCTGGCGCAGGAGTTGCTGGAGGCCACGGACGACACGGTGGACGCGATCGCGGGCCGCGCCGGATTCGGCAACGCGGCCGCCCTGCGCCACCACTTCCTCCGTACGCTCGGCACGACGCCGAATGCGTACCGGCGTACCTTCCGCGGGCCCGTCAGGGCCGCGTGAGCACGTCAGGGCCGGGGGAGCGGTCCGGCCGGGGTCAGATTCCGCAGCTCGACGCCGACCAGTAGCGGCTTGCGCGGTGGTCGACGTGGGTGTGGTCGCTGTGGCCCGGGTAGCCGGGGCCGAGGATGCCGTTGAAGCCGTGGTTACGGGCCTGCTGGGCCAGCTTGCACAGGGAGTGCGGGCCCGCGCCGAGGTCGGCCGCGTCGCCGTAGAGATGGCGGCTGTCGGAGGCCCCGCCGACCGCGCTGTTGCAGGCGTACGAGCGGAAGCCGCTGGTCACGGTGATGGGCTGGTCGCCGAGGGCGTGCCGCATGGCTTCCAGCTTCCACATCGTGCGCAGCGCGTTGGACTTGGCGGTGGCCGCGCTCACCGCGCCGCCCGCCCAGGTGGAGTTGCAGTCGTTGAGCTCGGCGTAGGTGAAGTGGATCGGGGTGCAGTCGTCGTCCTGGAGGGCGTAGAGCTTGTTGAAGGTCTGGGGTCCCGCGATGCCGTCGGCGGTTAGTCCGTACGCCGACTGGAAGCGCTTGACGGCGGCGGCGGTCGCCGGGCCGTAGTCGCCGTCGACGGCGAGGACCGCACCGTAGCCGGGGTAGCCCCCGACCCGGATCTGCAGCTGGGTGACGTCGGCGCCGGATGTCCCCTGCGAGAGGGTGCGGGACCAGGTGTAGCAGCCGTCGGCGTGGGCGGTGCCGGCCATGGCCATCACACCACCGAGTGAGGCAGCCATGAGCATGACAAAGGACAGCAGGAGTCGTGCGGTACGTCTGGGCATCGGCCCTCCATGACGAGTCCACCGGATGGGATGAGCGCGTGCACGCCTGAGACTGGCGGTCCGGTCAACGCGCGTCAACAGGGCATGGACAGCCGTCATTTGTCCGCCCATTGGCGGCAAGGCGAGGGCCCCGCACCGGTCACCGGAACGGGGCCCTCACCGCGTGGAATGCGACGTCAGTCGTTCGGCACGGTCTCGTAGCGCGGCGTGCCCTCCGCCATCTGCTTCAGCGCGTCCTTGCGGTCACGCTTCGACAGCCGGTCGATGTACAGGTAGCCGTACAGATGGTCCGTCTCGTGCTGCAGGCAGCGGGCGAAGTAGCCGGTGCCCCGCACCTTGATCGGCTTGCCCTCGGCGTCCTGCCCGTGCACCTCGGCGTAGTCCGGCCGGGCCAGCGAGGCGTACGCCGTCGGGACGGACAGGCAGCCCTCGTTCGAGTCGTCGAGCACACGGCGCTCCGGCGGCAGCTCCTGCAGCACCGGGTTGCAGACGACGCCGGTGTGACGTACGCCCTCGTCGTCCGGGCAGTCGTAGACGAAGACCTTCAGGTCCACACCGATCTGGTTGGCGGCCAGGCCCACGCCCTCCGCAGCCCGCTGGCTGGCGAACATGTCGTCGATCAGCGCCGCGAGCTTGTCGTCGAACTCGGTGACGTCCTTGCACTCCTTGTGGAGCACAGGGTTGCCGACGACGGTGATGGGACGGGCCGTGCCGCGCTCGCGGTAGGCCCGCTCACGCTCCTCACAGTCCTCCGTGTCCACGACGAAACCATCGTTGACCTGCTGGTCCGTCTGCTGGTCCGTCTCCTGCTGCGCCATTGTCCGCCGTACGCCTTCCTCGGTGCCCGTCTGGTTGTTCCGTACAGCCTACGGCCCCGGGTCAGCAGACTTCCTCGAGATCCCGCCACTCACGGGTGTCCGGGCTGTCCGCGACCCAGCCGTCGAGCAGCCCGCGCACCAGACCGGCGGGCGCCGCGATCCCGCATTCGCGCTCGGGCACCCACAGGTCCCCGGCCGTGCGGTGGCCCAGCGGACCCGGGTGGCCCGGTTCGCTGTGGTCGTGCGGGTCCAGGTGCTCGCCGTCGCCCTCGGCGCTCGGCATCCGGCTCTCGGAGCAGGCGCGGCAGAGCAGCCGTACGGAGGACGACCAGTCCTCCGCGGCGAAGCCGGCGTCCGCGGCGAGCTGCTCCAGCGCGTCCCGGTCCTCCTCGTCGGCGGCCTCCAGCAGCACCACCCAGGTCGGGACGGGCGAGGGCGCCCAGAGCTCGATCTCGTCGAAGACGGGGAAGCTGTGTCCCGCGGCGGTGGTGCGCTCGCCATGCGGTACGCCGTCGTGCAGGACGACCTCGCCCCAACGGCGGCCGGACGACGGCAGGGGGATGGACAGCACCTCTATGCGGGCAGGGTCGAGCCTGCGACCCCACACGACCTCGGCCTCGCCCTCGGGCGACAGCCGTACGGCCGCGCTGCCCAGCTCCATGCCGACGGGCTCGCCGCTCGCGGCGGCGTCGCCCGGCACCCGCAGC
This sequence comes from Streptomyces sp. NPDC059909, assembly GCF_042730885.1. Taxonomy (NCBI): domain Bacteria; kingdom Bacillati; phylum Actinomycetota; class Actinomycetes; order Kitasatosporales; family Streptomycetaceae; genus Streptomyces; species Streptomyces sp. NPDC059909. Next base: position 42,003 of record NZ_JBHWKX010000035.1, on the reverse strand, counting down.
CCGTACGCCTGCCAGGCGCGGCGGGCCAGCGGCCAGTCCTGCAGGGCGGTGGCGGCGATGCCGACGTTCCACCAGTCGGGGGCGCCGGTCTCCTTGTCGAGCAGCGCGACGGCGCGCAGGCCCGCGGCGCGCGCCTGCTCCCAGTCGTGCCGGAACTTGTGCAGCAGCGCCAGATTGAACCAGGACTCCGAGAGCCAGGGCTCCAGGTCCGCCGCGCGGGTCAGCAGCGCACCCGCGTCCTCGTACCGGCCGTCGCCGATCAGCGTGAACGCGCGGTCGGTGGCCTGCCGCCAAGAGGCGGAGGGCCGATGCCGTACCTTCCCGAAGATCCTCACGATTCCCGCCTGCCGGTCGCTCGGGTCACTTCCCCCGGACACATGGCCGTCCGTGTCTTTGTAGCCGTGTCTCCTGTTTCTGCCTTCATTCGCATCCAACCATGCCCGGTCGGACGCCCGCTCATTACCCATGGGTTACCCAGACTGGGCGGGGGCCAGACCGCCCGCCCGTCTCCCGCCACCACCCTCAACGCAGGCCCTGCGGGCCCGGCCCTTCACGGGCCAGGACGCGGGCGAGGGACTCCACGACTTCCGGCTGGTAGTCGCGGGCGGTCCCGAGGCGCAGCTCCTCCAGTGCGCCGAGCGCGCCTGTCGCACTTTCACCGGTGAGATCGTCGTACGCGTTGACGGCACGGACGATACGGGCGGGAAGCGGCTGCTCCCGGTACGGGTCCGCCTGCCGCTCGACGACCACCGCGACGGCAGCGGGCACACCGGTCTGGCGCACCACGGCGCCGCCCAGCAGGGCGATACGCCGCTGCTCGGCGGCGGGCAGGCGGGCGGTGGCACCCTCCGGTACGGGGTCGACGAGGGAGAGCTGCCCGATGTCGTGCATGAGCGCCGCGTACTCCAGAACGGTGAGCTCGGGCCCGGAGAGTCCCAGCTCACGGCCGACGGCGGTGCTGAGCGCGGCCACGCGGTGGGCGTGGCCCTGGGGGGTGTAGCCGGCGATCTCGGTGGCCCGGGCGAGCGAGGCGATCGTCTGGCGGTAGGTGGTCCGTACCGCCGCGTAGCGCCGGAAGGACAGCTGGGTCAGCAGCAGCGGTACGCAGAAGACGGGGAGCGCCCAGAGTCCGGCGACGGCGACGCCGAGCGCCATGACGGCGCCGGTGGCGCAGACGGCGGAGCCGATGCCGAGGAGCGAGCGCAGTTCGTCGCGGAGCAGCGGGCCGTACGGGTAGCGGGTGCGGGCGCGCAGCATCAGAGCGGCCAGCACGGCGTCGCAGAGCGCGGTGAGCACGAGGAGGAGCAGCAGGTAGAGCACGTAGTACGGGCCCTTGCCGATGCGGTCGGCCAACTCGCCCGAGTGGTGGAGCGGTTGGAAGCACACCGCCGCGAACGCGACGGTGAGCACGCGGCGGGCCACCTGGTCGAGCTCGGGGCCGCGGCCGCGCGCGATGTGCGGGACGAGGCCCGCGAGGGCGCCCGCGACGACGACCGCGACGACCTGGAGGACGCCGTGCGTGCTGCTCCTGCCGGCGCTCTCGTCGAGCAGCGCGTAGGCCAGCGCACCGGCCGAGCCGAGCGGCGCGGGCTCGCGCTCCCCCGGCAGCGCGCCCCAGCGGGCCAGCTCCCCGACGGCGATGAGCACCCCGAACGCGAGCGCGATCCCGGGGTCCTCGAGCCCGGTCCACCCCGTCCACCCGAGCCCGGCACCGGTGAGCGCCGCGGCGGCCCCGTACACGCCCGCGACGGTCGGGGGGACCCGCCGTCTCATCCGCCCCGCCGCCTCTCGGCCAGGCTCCGGGCGGCCCGCGCCCCGACGACGGCATCGACCACGCGGCGCACCCGGTCGCCGGGGGCCGGAGCGGGGGTCCCCGTATGTCCGGGGGTGCGCGCCTGGTGCATGACGGCGGCCGGGGCGGGAACGGGTCCCTGGGGCTCCGACGGCGTCCGGGAGGCCCCGGCGGCGCGGCTCGACCCGGTCGCGGGCGCCGGGGCTCCTGCCGGGGCCGGGGCGCCGGAGGGGTGACCCACCGGGCCCGGCAGGGGCTCGTCCGCGGTGACGGCCGTCTGCCAGCCGTGGCGGGTCAGGGCGCGCACGAGGGCGCGGACCATCTTGGGGTCGAACTGGGTGCCCGCGCAGCGCTTCAGCTCCTCGACCGCCGTCTCGACCGGGCGGGCCCGCTGGTAGGAGCGGGTCGAGGTCATCGCGTCGAAGGCGTCGGCGACGGCCACGACACGGGCGAACTCGGGGATCTGGCGGCCGGCCAGTCCGTACGGGTAGCCGCTGCCGTCGAGGCGTTCGTGGTGGTGCAGGATCGCCGCCCTGGCCTCGCCGAGGAAGCCGATCCCGCGCACGATCTCGTGCCCGTACTCCGGGTGCAGCTCGATGACGCGCCGCTCGTCCGGTGTGAGGGGACCGTCCTTGCGCAGCACCCGCGTGGGCACGCCCAGCTTGCCCACGTCGTGGAGGATCCCGGCGAAGCGGAGCACCTCCAGCCGTTCCTCGTCCATGCCCAGTTCCCGCGCGATCAGTACGGACGCCCGCCCCACGCGCTCGCTGTGCCCGCGCGTGTACTTGTCCTTGATGTCGACGGCCTGCACGAGGGCCCGGATGGTCGAGCGGTGGGCGCTCTGTTCGCGGTGGTACTGGGCGAAGACCCAGCAGGAGATGTACATGGGCAGCAGGACGAACAGCGCGGAGGCGGGGCCGTACGGGCTGCGCCACAGCACGGCCATCATCAGCCCGGCCAGCCCGTGGACGGTGTGCGGGGCGAGCGAGCCGGGCAGGAGCCCGCGCCAGGCCGCCCGTACCGGCAGTCGCTCGGCGGTGGTCAGGATGGCCCCGTCGAGCACGCCGAGGACCAGGCAGAACGCCAGCGCGGCGGCCCCGGCCGGGAGCAGCGCCCGGGGAAAGGCGGGCGTGGTGCCGATCCCCCCGCACAGCAGGGCCGCCCAGGAGGCGGCCCAGGAGGCCAGGGCGAGTTGGGCGGTGCGCCAGATCCGCCGTACGCCCGCGGGCCGCTGCTCGACGTGGGCGACCAGCGCGCCCGGCACCGCGGCCAGCGCCGCCGCGGCGGGCGGCAGGAGCAGTGCGGCCGCCAGAAGCACGGGAAAGAACGATCCGGCACACATGGGCACGGCCCCGCCCAGGGCCCGCCCGAGCAACGGGGAGCGGGCGGGCATCTCGCACACCGCGTAGACCCCGGCGAGCAGCGCGACCGCGCTCCAGGAGACGCCGCCTCCGGAGAGCACCGAGGGGAGCGCACAGACGGCGGCGCACGCCACGGCGCAGACAATGAGCGCACGCGCCCCGCCCGGGATGTCTCTCACCCGCTCTCAGCCCTCCTCGGCCGCCCCCAAATAGAGCGTCAGGCTAGCGAGTTGACCGATCCGCGGCGGCTGGAAACGACCGATTAGCACCATCGGGTGACACGAGCGATCTCCACAGGCTCGATTCCCGAGGTGCGCCAGGGCGGGAATCCGGCGGGAGGACCGGCGACGCCCCAGCGCACGAGAAAGGGGCGCACCCATCGGTGCGCCCCTCGCCACGTCTTCTACGGCAGCGGCTACTCCGCCTTCGCGGTCGGCACATCCGCCTCCGCCGCCGTCACGTCATGCTCCGGCACGGACTGGCCCGCCCTGATCAGCTCGATCCGGCCCATGACCTTGGCCCGCAGATCGACCGGCACGTCGTCATGGCCGCAGCAGCGCTTGACGAGCTTCTTGACCGCCTTCTCCAGTCCGTACTTCTCCAGGCACGGGGAGCACTCCTCGAAGTGCACCTCGAACTTGGTGCAGTCGGCGTCGGGCATCTCACGGTCGAGGAACTCGTAGAGATGGTCGAGTACCTCTGCGCAATCCGTCTCGTGCGGCTCTCCGCAGCTCATGAGCCCGAGCCTTTCAGATCGTTCGTCGACTCCCCGGCGCCCGCGGGTACCAGCCCGCGCTCACGGGCGTAGTCCTCGAGCATTCCGCGCAACTGGCGGCGGCCCCGGTGCAGTCGGGACATCACCGTACCGATGGGTGTTCCCATGATGTCCGCGATCTCCTTGTAGGCAAAGCCCTCTACGTCCGCCAGATAGACGGCGATACGGAATTCCTCGGGGATCGCCTGCAGGGCTTCCTTCACGTCGGAGTCCGGCAGGTGGTCGAGCGCCTGGGACTCGGCGGAGCGCAGGCCGGTCGACATATGGGACTCGGCACGCGCGAGCTGCCAGTCCTCGATCTCCTCGGCGGCACTGCGCTGCGGCTCGCGCTGCTTCTTGCGGTACGAGTTGATGAAGGTGTTCGTGAGGATGCGGTACAGCCAGGCCTTGAGGTTCGTACCCTCGCGGAACTGGTGGAACGAGCCGTACGCCTTCGCGTACGTCTCCTGTACGAGATCCTCGGCGTCGGCCGGGTTCCGCGTCATGCGCAGCGCGGCCGAATACATCTGGTCGAGATAACCGAGAGCGTCCCGCTCGAATCGTGCGTTGCGCTCGGCAGTCGTCTCTTCCGTACGGCCGTCGTCGGTCCCAGTGACCGGACCCACCTCCTCCAACGCTGTGGCGAGACCGAAACCGGACCCGCTCGAATCGGAGGATAGACGACCAACCGCTCCGCCCGCCGCCCGAAGGGCGCCGGTCCCGACCGCCGGAAGGACCGTCCACTCCAGGTCAGAGGCGTGCGAGCGACTGGGGCAGATGGTCGAACCCATGCGACGGACTTCCTCTCCAAGCTCCTGCACTGACGTGGGGGTCAACAGAGGTCCGGCCCTCGGCTATTCCCCGGGCGTGCGCGGCCGTCCTCGCCGGGCAGGATCACGCCGGACGACCAGGCAGGGCCGGGCCGGCACCCGAGCAGGTTCAGGCCAGAGCAGTGATCCACTTCCGTACGCCGTCGACGACCGTGGCCAGCGCCTCCTCCTGGGTCAGCGCCGCCCGCTTGGGCACGGAGAGCCCGTGATCGGCGGATTCCACCTCGATCAGCTCGTACTCCCCCTCGGGGAACTCCTCCGGCTTCCCGAAGGGGTCCTTGCCGCCCTGGACGACGAGTACGGGCACCCCGGCACCCAGCAGCTCGTCCGCCCGGGACTTCTCCGGCCTGCCCGGCGGGTGCAGGGGGAAGCTCAGCGCGAGTACGGCACGGGCGCCCAGCTCACGTGCCGTGCGGCAGGCCACGCGCGCCCCGGCGCTGCGCCCGCCCGCGACGATCGGCAGGCCCTTCTTCTCCAGCGCGGGCCACAGCCCCCGCCAGCCGGTGTCGAGGGTCTTCGGTGCGGGTGCGACCTGCTTGCCGGCCACCCGCCACGGCTGCTCCACGAGGGCTACGGTCACCCCGGCGGCCGGCAGCTCCGCGGCGAGTGCCTGCAGGTCACGCGCCCCGATGCCACCACCCGCGCCATGGCCGGCGGCCAGCACGAGCCGGGCCCTGCCGGCAGCGGGGTGCCAGGTGATGCGGGCGTCTCCCGCGGGCGTCTCGACGATCTCGCTCTGTGTCACACAAGCAGTGTCACACCACCGGCCCCGGAGGTCCCGGAAGGGAGATCTCAGAAGAGCGTGCCCACCTCAGGAGCTTCCAGCTCCTCCACCAGCTCGGGCCCGTTGTTGCGGACGTTGCTGACCGCCGTCGTCACCGGATATGCCCGCATCAGCCCGGGCGGCGGCGGTGCGAGCAGCGCCCGCAGTTCGTCCACGTCCGTACGCCGCGGGTCGAGCCAGGCGTCCCAGCGGTCCTCCGTCAGCATCAGCGGCATCCGCGGGTGGATGTCGGACAGCGAGTGCGGGCCGTCGGCGGGCGCGACCGCCAGCGGGCTCGTCTCCGCCTCCGTCGTGATCACCGAGCAGGTCACCCACCAGGCCTGCGGGTGGTCGTCCGGCAGCGTCCGGTCGCGCCAGAACTCGTACAGCCCGGCCATCGCGAAGACCGAGCCGTCGGCCGGGGTGACGAAGTACGGCTGCTTGCGGGGCCGCTTCTTCTTCCCCTCCACCTCCAGCTGCCGCTCGTCGGAGCCGGTGACCCACTCGTAGTAGCCGTCGGCGGGCAGGATGCAGCGGCGGGCGAGGAAGGGCCGGCGGAACGAGGGCTTCTCGTGGACGGTCTCCGCACGGGCGTTGATCAACCGGGCCGCGCCCTCGGGGTTCTTGGCGAAGGAGGGGACCAGTCCCCACTTCAGTTTCCGCAGCTGGCGAACCGGACGGCGCTCGTCCGCGTCCTTCAGAGGACGTTCGAGTACCGCGTAGACCTCTTTCGTCGGGGCCACGTTCCAGTCGGGTGCCAGGGTCTCCGCCGGTTCCCACTTCTCGATCTGGAAGAGTCCCGTCAGGTCCTCGGGCCTGCGACTCGCTGCATACCGTCCGCACATAAGTGCCACACTGCCACGACCCCGAGCGTCCTGAGGAGCCACCCCGGAAATGGCCACTCCCGAAGTCTTCGGCACCCAGCCCGCGCCCGAGCAGTGGCTGGTCATAGCCACGGCCGCGCTCGCCCTCGTCGCGGTGGTCCCGCACGCCCTGTGGCGGCTGTCCCGCAACGCGATCACGATCGCCCACGAGGGCGGGCACGGCCTGATCGCCCTGGTCACCGGCCGCAGCCTGCAGGGCATCCGGCTCCACTCCGACACCAGTGGCCTCACCGTCAGCCGCGGCAAGCCGACCGGCCCCGGCATGATCCTCACCGCGGCGGCGGGCTACACGGCCCCGCCGCTGCTCGGCCTCGGCGGTGCCTGGCTGCTCGCCGCACACCGCATCACGCTGCTCCTGTGGGTGGCGACCGCGCTGCTGATCGCGATGCTGGTGATGATCCGCAATGTGTACGGGGCGCTCACGGTGATCCTCACCGGTGCGGCCTTCCTGCTGGTGTCCTGGCTGACCGAGCCGGCGGTGCAGTCGGCGTTCGCGTACGCCGCGGTGTGGTTCCTGCTGCTCGGCGGCGTACGGCCGGCCTTCGAGCTGCAGGCGAAGCGCCGGCACGGAGGTGCGCCCGACTCGGACGCGGACCAGCTGGCCCGGCTGACGCATGTGCCGCCCGCGATGTGGTTCTTCCTCTTCCATGCCGTGTCGCTGTGCTCGCTGATCGGCGGCGGTAGCTGGTTGCTCGGTCTGTGACCGGTCGGGGAACGCCCGGGGTGGTTGCCGCCCACTAAAGTGAAGGCCATGACCGATACCCCCGCGCACACCGAGCACCCCGCCCTCTGGCCCGCCCCCCATGCGAGCGGGCCCGTCGCTGCGACGGTGACCGTGCCCGGATCCAAGTCGGTCACCAACCGCGCACTGGTCCTCGCGGCGCTGGCCGCCGAGCCGGGCTGGCTGCGCCGCCCGCTTCGCTCCCGCGACACGCTGCTGATGGCCGAGGCCCTGCGGGCCATGGGCGTCGGCATCGAGGAGACCGTCTCCTCCAGCTCCACCTCCACCGGCGGCCCGGACAGCGGCGAGGCCTGGCGGATCATCCCTGCCGGGCTGCACGGCCCCGCCACGGTCGACGTCGGCAACGCGGGCACCGTGATGCGCTTTTTGCCGCCGGTCGCCGCCCTCGCGGACGGCCCGATCCGCTTCGACGGCGACCCGCGCTCGTACGAGCGTCCGCTGGGCGGGGTGATCAACGCGCTGCGTGCCCTGGGCGCCCGGATCGACGACGACGGGCGCGGCGCCCTCCCGATGACCGTGCACGGCGGCGGGGCGCTGGACGGTGGCCCGGTGGAGATCGACGCCTCGTCGTCCTCGCAGTTCGTGTCCGCCCTGCTGCTGTCGGCACCGCGTTTCAACCAGGGTGTGGAGGTGCGGCACGTGGGCTCCACGCTGCCGTCGATGCCGCACATCCGGATGACCGTCGACATGCTCCGTACGGTCGGGGCGCAGGTCGACGAGCCGGAGACCGGGGGCGAGCCGAACGTCTGGCGGGTGCGCAGCGGCGCGCTGCTGGGCCGGGACCTGACCGTCGAGCCGGATCTGTCCAACGCCCAGCCGTTCCTGGCGGCCGCGCTCGTGACGGGCGGGCGCGTCATCGTCCGCGACTGGCCCGAGCACACCACCCAGCCCGGTGACGCGCTGCGTGAGATCTTCACCGAAATGGGCGGTTCCTGCGAGCTGACCGACGCCGGGCTGACGTTCACGGGCACCGGCCGGATCCATGGCATCGACGTCGACCTGAGGGAGGTGGGCGAGCTGACCCCGGGCATCGCCGCGGTCGCGGCGCTCGCCGACTCCCCGTCGACGCTGCGCGGCGTCGCCCATCTGCGCCTCCACGAAACGGACCGGCTGGCCGCGCTCACCAAGGAGATCAACGAGCTCGGCGGCGATGTCACCGAGACCGAGGACGGGCTGCACATCCGCCCGCGCCCGCTGCACGGCAGGGTGTTCCACACGTACGACGACCACCGGATGGCGACGGCCGGCGCGGTCATCGGCCTCGCCGTCGAGGGAGTGGAGATCGAGAACGTGGCGACGACCGCCAAGACCCTGCCCGACTTCCCGAGGATGTGGACCGACATGCTCGCGGGCAACTGAGCAGGGACGGCACGAGATGCGCCGCTACGGCAAGCACACCGACGAGGACGACATCCGCCAGCGCCCCAACCCCAAGGGCAACCGTCCCCGTACGAACATCCGCCCCAAGCACGAGGACGCGGCGGAGGGCATGGTCCTGACCGTCGACCGGGGCCGGCTCACCTGCCTCGTCGACGACCGCACGGTCATGGCGATGAAGGCCCGCGAGCTGGGCCGCAAGGCCGCCGTGGTCGGCGACAGGGTCCAGCTGGTCGGCGATCTGTCCGGCAAGAAGGACACCCTCGCCCGCATCGTCCGGATCGACGAGCGCCGGTCCGTCCTGCGCCGCACGGCCGACGACGACGATCCGTACGAGCGTGTCGTCGTCGCCAACGCCGACCAGCTGGCGATCGTGACCGCCCTTGCCGACCCGGAGCCGCGCCCGCGGCTGATCGACCGCTGTCTGGTCGCGGCCTTCGCCGGCGGCCTGGAGCCGCTGCTGGTGCTGACCAAGTCGGATCTGGCCCCGCCCGACGAGCTGCTGGAGATGTACGGCGCGCTCGGTATCCCCCATGTCGTCACCACCCGCGACGAGTTCGTGGGCGGCGTCGCGGCCGAGCGGGTCTACGAGCACCTCAGGGGCCGGACCACCGCGTTCGTCGGCCATTCCGGCGTCGGCAAGACGACCCTGGTCAACGCCCTCGTCCCGAAGGACCGGTGGCGCAGCACCGGCGTGGTGAACGCGGTCACGGGCCGCGGCCGGCACACCACCACCTCGGCGCTCGCACTCCCCCTCGCCGGCGAGGACGGCGGCTGGGTGATCGACACCCCGGGCGTGCGCTCCTTCGGGCTGCACCATGTCGACCCGTCCCTCGTCATCCACGCCTTCCCGGATCTGGAGCCGGGCACGGAGGGGTGTCCGCGCGCCTGCTCGCACGACGAGCCCGACTGCGCACTCGACGAGTGGGTGGCTCAGGGAAACGCCGATCCCGCGCGTCTGTACTCACTGAGGCGACTGCTGGCCACCCGCGAGCGACGCGAAGGCGACTGAGCCGCGCACGTTTGCGAGCGACCGCCACTGGTAAGTGCATACTCGCACCAAGTGAGACGAAGCAGTCACTGACGCGGACACGGGAGGCACCTGACCATGGCGTGGCTGCTCGTAATCGTCGCCGGGCTCCTGGAAACGGGATTCGCGATCTGCCTCAAGCTGTCGCACGGCTTCACGCGTCTGTGGCCGACGATCGCGTTCGCCATCTTCGCGATGAGCAGCTTCGGCCTGCTGACGCTGTCGCTGCGGAAGCTCGACGTCGGGCCCGCGTACGCGGTGTGGACGGGCATCGGCGCGTCCGGCACCGCGATCTACGGAATGATCTTCCTCGGGGAAGTGGCCTCGACCCTGAAGATCGTCTCGATCGTCCTGGTGATCTGCGGCGTCATCGGCCTGCAGCTCTCGAGCCCGGCCCACTGAGGGCCGTACGGACGAGCCGACCAACCCCTTCGGGCGCGGGCGCGACGACGCACGACAGCGCGAGCCGCACGGCCAGTTCACAGCGGAGGGCGAGCTCGGCGGCCTCTTCCTTGGTACGGCTGCGGGCGCCCTGCTCCAGTGCGGCGAGCGAGCGGTCCCGTACGGCCACGGCCAGCTCGGCGGGGGCAGGATGCCCGGCGTCCGCGCGGCGCTGCGCGGGCACCCCGGAGCGTGAAGGGGGCCGCACGGCACCCGGTGCGGGCAGGCGCTCTCCCCAGCAGCCGGTGAGCAGGGCACGCAGCAGGGGTCTGGCGCGGGCCTCGCCGACGGTCCACTCGGCGACGGCCACGAGCTGCTCGGCGCCGCCCGCGGCGCGCTCCTGGAGCAGCAGCCGGTCCACCCCGTAGAGGTACGCGTCGGCCTCGCGCCGCACGAGCGCGCGGGCGAGGCCGTCCTTGCTGCCGAACTCGTTGTAGAGCGTCTGGCGCGAGACCCCCGCCGTGGAGGCGACATCGACCATCCGGATCCCGGACCAGGGCAGATGGGCAAGCGCGGTGAGCGCGGCGTTCAGCAGCGCTTCTCGAGCTGTGGGCATCGTGGCCTCCCGGGCGGGCCTCCGGGGCCCTGCGGCTCTGCGCTCAGAGTTGACGGGCGGACACGCGCTGTCAATACCGCCCGCGCCCTTCGGCCGCTCCCGACCAGGAGTCAGGTGGGGCCGGACCGGCCCCGCGCCTGCGGGGATAGAGTTCGACCATGGCCGACTATCACGATGATCTGCGTCTCGCCCATGTCCTCGCGGACGCCGCCGACGCGGCGACGATGGACCGGTTCAAGGCGCTCGACCTCAAGGTCGAGACCAAGCCGGACATGACTCCGGTGAGCGAGGCCGACAAGGCGGCCGAGGAGCTGATCCGCTCCCAGCTCCAGCGCGCCAGGCCGCGTGACGCGATCCTCGGCGAGGAGTACGGCATCGAGGGCACCGGCCCGCGGCGCTGGGTCGTCGACCCGATCGACGGCACGAAGAACTACGTCCGCGGGGTGCCCGTCTGGGCGACGCTGATCTCCCTGATGGAAGCCGGCGAGGGCGGCTACCAGCCGGTCGTCGGTGTCGTGTCGGCACCGGCGCTGGGCCGCCGCTGGTGGGCGGCGAAGGGCGCGGGCGCGTACACGGGCCGCAGCCTGTCGTCGGCGACCCGGCTCCAGGTCTCGAAGGTCTCCCGGCTCGCCGACGCGTCGTTCGCGTACTCCTCGCTCGGCGGGTGGGAGGAGTACGGGCGGCTGGACGGCTTCCTGGATCTGACCCGGGCGGTGTGGCGCACGCGCGCGTACGGCGACTTCTGGCCGTACATGATGGTGGCCGAGGGTTCGGTGGACATGTGCGCGGAGCCGGAGCTGTCCCTCTGGGACATGGCGGCGCCCGCGATCGTGGTCCAGGAGGCGGGTGGCACGTTCACCGGCCTGGACGGGGTGCACGGTCCGCACAGCGGCAATGCTGCAGCGTCGAACGGGCTGTTGCACGAGGAGCTGCTGGGGTATCTCAACCAGCGCTACTGACCGGCGGCCCCCGGGAGCCACCGCTCACGTTCCCCCCAAAGGGCGACGCACTCCCTCTTGTTGGCATCCGGAATCACTGCGACCCTGAGAGTCCCCCACTTGTGAACTTGTGAATCGCTTCTCGTTGAACGGTTCACCAAGGAGGTGGCTCCATCCATGCTCGTCCGTGACGCCATGAGCACGGTGGTCCTCACCATCGGCCCCGCGCACACCCTCCGGCAGGCTGCCCGGCTGATGGCCGCACGCCGCGTCGGGGCGGCCGTCGTCCTCGACACCGACACCAGTGGTCTCGGCATCCTCACCGAGCGGGACATCCTGAACTCGCTCGGCGCCGGTCAGGACCCCGACCGCGAAACCGCAGGCACCCACACCACCACCGACGTCGTCTTCGCCGCGCCCTCCTGGACGCTGGAGGAGGCCGCGGAGGCCATGACGCACGGCGGCTTCCGCCATCTCATCGTGCTCGACGCCGACGGTCCCGTCGGCATCGTCTCCGTACGCGACATCATCCGGTGCTGGACGCCGGCCGCCCGGCGGCGCGCGGCGGCAGCCACGCTCAGCGGATAGCGGCGGACAAGGATCGGAGCATGCGAGAGGGCCGGACCCCCGGAAGGGGATCCGGCCCTCTCTCTACGACAAGCGGTCCAGTGCTGGTGTGTCAGCCGCGCAGGGCCTGGACCGCGGCCTCCAGCCGCTTGCCGAAGTCGCCGTCCGCCTGACGGAAGTTGCTGATCGCGCGCTCGGCGATGTCCTCACGGGAGACCTTGGCGATGAAGCCCGCCAGGTTCTCGATCAGCCGGCCCTTCTCGTCCGCGGACATCAGGCGGTAGAGATCGCCCGCCTGGACGAAGTCGTTGTCCTCGGCGTGCGACGGGGCCGCGTGCTCGCCGGTGGCACCGGAGACGGGGGTCGGCTGCCACAGGGCCCTGTCCGTCTGGAAGGGGCCGCCGAAGCTGTTCGGCTCGTAGTTCTTGGCGCCCTTGTGGCGGCCGTCGTAGAGGAAGCCGTCACGGGAGTTGGTCCGCGCCTCGGTGGCGTGCGGACGGTTCACCGGCAGGTGGTCGGCGTTGATGCCGACGCGGTAGCGGTGGGCGTCGCCGTACGCGAAGAGGCGGCCCTGGAGCATCTTGTCCGGGGACGGGCCGATGCCCGGCACGAAGTGGGCGGGGCTGAAGATGGACTGCTCGACCTCCGCGAAGATGTTCTCCGGGTTGCGGTTGAGCTCCAGCTTGCCGATCTCGATCGGCGGGTAGTCCTCGTGCGGCCACACCTTGGTGAGGTCGAACGGGTTGAAGCGGTAGTTCGCCGCCTCGGCCGCCGGCATGATCTGGACCTGCACGGTCCAGCTCGGGAACTCGCCGCGCTCGATGGCCTCGCGCAGGTCGCGCTGGTGGCTGTCCGGGTCCTCGCCCGCGAGCTTGTTGGCCTCCGCCTGGGTCAGGTTCTTGATGCCCTGGTCGGTCTTGAAGTGGTACTTGACCCAGAAGGCCTCGCCGGCCTCGTTGCTCCACTGGTACGTGTGCGAGCCGTAGCCGTTCATGTGGCGGTACGACGCCGGGATGCCTCGGTCGCCGAAGAGCCAGGTCACCTGGTGGGTCGACTCGGGGCTGAGGCCCCAGAAGTCCCAGACGTTGTCCGCTTCCTGGCTGCCCGTGTACGGGTCGCGCTTCTGCGTGTGGATGAAGTCGGGGAACTTGATGGCGTCCTTGACGAAGAACACCGGGGTGTTGTTGCCGACGAGGTCGTAGTTGCCCTCCTCGGTGTAGAACTTCAGCGCGAAGCCGCGCGGGTCGCGGACCGCGTCGGCCGCACCGAGGTTGCCCGCGACCGTGGAGAAGCGCAGGAAGGTCTCGGTCTGCTTGCCGACCTCTGAGAGGAACTTCGCGCGGGTGTACTGGGTGACGTCGGCGGTCACGGTGAACGTGCCGTAGGCGCCGGCGCCGCGAGCATGGACGACGCGCTCCGGAATGCGCTCACGGTTGAAGTGCGCGAGCTTCTCGAGCAGCAACTGGTCCTGGACCAGAACCGGACCGCCGACGCCCGCGGTCTCGCTGTTCTGGTTGTCGGCGACCGGTGCGCCTGCCTCCGTGGTGAGCGGTCCCTGGGTCACGTGCGCCTCCTGCGTGTCCGGCGAATCCTGCGTCATCGCCTTCAAGTCCTGTCCCTTGGCCAATGCCGTTCCCGATCCTACAATAGACATTGTCTAGGTCAAGTGGACATCCAAACTCACACCTGTTCGGGACACGGTTCCCCTGCTGTTAGGCTGATACGTATGAGCGACCTGTTGGAACGACTGCGCGGACGCGGTTGGCGTATGACCGCGCAGCGGCGCGTCGTGGCCGAGGTCCTCGACGGTGAGCACGTCCATCTGACCGCCGACGAGGTGCACGCACGTGCCGTCGAGCGGCTCCCGGAGATCTCCCGGGCGACGGTCTACAACACGTTGGGTGAGCTCGTGTCGCTGGGCGAGGTCCTGGAGGTCTCCACGGATCGCCGCGCCAAGCGGTACGACCCGAACGCGCACCGTCCGCACCAGCACCTGGTCTGCGCACGCTGCGGCGCCATCCGCGACGTCCACCCGACGGGCAACCCCCTGTCGGACCTCCCGGACGGGGAGCGCTTCGGCTTCACGATCTCCGACGTCGAGGTCACCTACCGGGGCATCTGCCCGGACTGCGCGAGCGCGTAGCCCACGGCGGGTGGGCGCAAGGCCACCCACCGCAAGGCCACCCACCATCTGGCCCACCGGCCCGCAGTCGGAGACGCACACACACACCGAAGGCCCGGATCCAGAGGATCCGGGCCTTCGGTTTCAGTAGCGGGGACAGGATTTGAACCTGCGACCTCTGGGTTATGAGCCCAGCGAGCTACCGAGCTGCTCCACCCCGCGTCGGTGAACCCAACAGTACGTCACCCCGCCGACCAGCGCAAATCGATAACCGTTCGCCTGTTCGTCACGGCCGCAGACAGCGCGAGAGCAGCAGCAGGCATGCCGCCCGTGGCGCAGCCGCCACGGTCCGTCACGCCGTGAGCTCCTGGTGCAGCGCCTCCCGCAGCGCCGCCGCCCGCGCCGCGACCTCCTCCGGACCCAGCTCCACGGCCCGTGCGCACCACTTCTGCCCCTCGGTGAGCTCCCCCCGCCGTGCGGCGAGCAGCGCCAGCCGCAGCGCCGCACGTCCGTGCCCGGCACGGGCGGCGCGCGCCCACCACAGAGCCGCCTCGCGCTCGTTTCCCTCACGCGCGAGCAGCAGCCCGAGGTTGAACGCGCCGTTGCGGCTGCCCGCCTCCGCGGCCTCCCGGTACCACCGCGCCGCATCCGCGAGGTCACCGCGCGCCGCGGCGAGCATGCCGACGCGCACCTGCGCACGCCGGTGCCCCTGCTCGGCCGCCCGCTCGTACCACTCCTCGCATTCGGTCTTCTCGGTCACCGGCTCCCCGAGCGCCGGCGGGCCGGGGGGCGCCTGACGCGCGTCGAGGACGGCCGCGAGCCGGAACGCCGCCTCGGCACTGCCGCTGCCCGCCGCGCGCCGCAGGTGCCGCTCCGCCTCCTGCTCCTCGCCGTCACGCAGGAACGCCATGCCGACCTGGAGGGCGGCCTCGGTGTGGCCGGCCGCCGCTGCGCGCTCGTACCAGCGCAGGGCCGTACGGTCGTCGTCCCGGCCGGCGTACAGGATTCCGAGGTTGAACGCGGCGTCCACGCTGCCGGCCTCCGCGGCCTTGGAGAACCAGGGCTCCGCCCCGGCCGCGTCACCGGCCTGGAGGAGCAGCACGGCCAGCGCGTTGGCGGCCTCGCGGTGGCCGGCGTACGCGGCACGGCGGTACCACTGCTCCGCCTGGGCGGTGCGGTCCTGGGCGGCGCAGAGCAGACCGAGGTTGTACGCACCGTTGACGTCGCCCGCGTCCATGGCCGCGCGGTACCAGCGCTCGGCGGTCTGCTGCTCGCCGCGGGCGGCGTGCAGCGCACCGAGGGCGTTGGCCGCGTTGCCGTCACCGTCCTGCGCGGCACGCAGCCACCACACGGCAGCGCTCTCCTCGTCGCCGGCGTCCCGCAGCAGGAACCCGAGCGCGCAGGCGGCACGCGCCTCGCCGTCCTTCGCGGACGTGAGGTACCACCGCCCGGCCTCCTTCAGCTCACCCCGCCGCTCCAGGATGACGCCCAGATGCAGCGCGGCCCGCCGGTGTCCCCGCGCGGCTGCCTGCCGGTACCACTGCTCGGCCTCCCGCCAGAGCGCCCGCGCCCCGGCGCCGGTGTCGACGCGCCCGGGCACACGCGCGCCCGCGCCCTCCGCATGCGCACCACGGGCCCGGCGCTCGGCCGTGCGGCCGACGTTGTCGAGCGGGGCGCCCTGCGGGCGGCCCGCGCGTACGTCCGCGGTCACGGCGTGGCGCTCCAGCGCACGGGCCAGCCGGTAGGCCGCCTCCCGGTGGCCCTGCTCCGCGGCCGCGCGCAGCCAGCGCTCCGCGCCGGGCTCGCTGCGGTGCTCCAGCAGGTCGGCCAGTGCGTACGCCCCGAGCGCATGGCCCTGCTCGGCGGACTGGCGCAGCCAGTACTCGGCGGCGGGCTCGTCCCCGCGCTCGCGGTAGTGCCGGCCCAGCGCGTGTGCGGCGGCCGCGGAGCCCGCGACGGCGGCGATGCGCCACCAGCCGGCCGCCTCGTCCGCGTACCCGCGCTGGTGGAGCAGCACCCCCAGATTGTTCGCGGCGGCGCGGTCGCCCTCGGCGGTCGCGCCACGCAGGTACGGCTCCGCGCCGTCGAGGTCTCCGCGTCGCAGCAGCATGGCCCCGAGGACGCTCATGGACGCGACGTCCCCGGCCTCGGCCGCACGACGGTGCCGGGCCTCGGTCTCCGCCTCGGCCGACTCGACGGTGTCGGCGCCGTCCACGGACTCGACGGACTCACCGGGCTCGACTGTTTCGGCGGGCTCGTTGGGCTCCAGGTGGTCGGCGGACGCGACGGATTCCGTGAGGTCGGCGGGCGCCAGAGCGTCGTAGGGCTCGGCAAGATCCAGAGCGCCTGCCGCCTCCGCGGCATCGATCCCGACCGCACTCATCGCGGTCCCGGTATGCCGCTGCGCAAACCGCCCTGTCGTCAACAGAGTTGCCCTGTCCCCCATAAATCCCATCGTCGCACCACCTGCAACCCGCGTACACCTGGTATACCGCAGCCAGTGAGGTCACTTCAGCGGTTTGTCGACATGCCCACAGAGAGATAAGTCAAACACGACTCACCCCAACCCGCCCCGACCAACTCGCCCCACCCGGCGCCCACTTCCCCTGGACGCCTCACAGACACACGTCGAGGGCCCGGATCCTCAATGGATCCGGGCCCTCGACTTCAGTAGCGGGGACAGGATTTGAACCTGCGACCTCTGGGTTATGAGCCCAGCGAGCTACCGAGCTGCTCCACCCCGCGTCGTTGTGAACCAACCGTACCACGGTGCGTGGCGGCCATTTCCCGGTGGTGACTGCCCGGCGGCCCTACGGCCACCGGGCAGTCATCCGCTCGGCCTGCGGTCGATGCCTGCGGCGGTCAGTCGCCCTCGGGCGGTGACTCTCCCTGCGGCGGTGACTGCGGCTGCTGGGACTGCTGCGACTGCGCCGCGGCCGCTCGCTCCAGCGCCGCCTGAAGGTCGGCCTGGGCCTTGCCGTACGCCGCCCAGTCGTTCTTCTTGAGCGCGGCCTGACCCTCCTCGTACGCCTTCTGCGCGTCCGCGATGGCCTGCTTCAGCGCCACATCACCGGTGACCGGCGGCTTCGTCGTGTCACTCGGCGGCTGCGGCGTCGTGGGCGGCTGCTCCGCACCGTCGACACCGAAGACCGCGTTCAGCGCCTCCGCCAGGCTGTCCTTGAAGACCGGCTTGCCGCCGTAGGAGACGGCCACCTTCTTCAGCAGCGGATAGTTCGCGGCGCCGCCTCGGGCGTACACCGGCTCGACGTACAGGAACCCGCCGTCCAGCGGAACCGTGAGGAGGTTGCCGTAGTCGATCTCCGAGTCCGTACCCCTCAGGTCGCGGACGAACGTCGCGACCTCGGGCACGCTGTTGAGCTCACTCTGCACCTGCGAGGGCCCCTGCACGGTCGACGTGACCCTGAGCAGCCTTATCGAGCCGTAGTTCTTGCTGTTCGCATCCGCGTCGACGGCCATGAACGCACCGAGGTTGGGGCGTCCGCTGGGCGTGAAGGTCGTCGTCAGGGAGAACTTCTGCTCGTTCTCGCCGGGCATCTTGAGGCTCAGGTAGTACGGCGGGACCGCACTGCTGTCCTGGTTCGTCGGGTCGTCCGGCACCTGCCAGGCGTCACTGCCGCTGTAGAACTGCTCGGGGTCCGTGACGTGGTAGCGGGTGAGCAGCTCGCGCTGGACCTTGAACATGTCCTGCGGGTAGCGCAGATGGGCCAGCAGCCCCGGGTCGATGTCGCCCTTCGGCTTCACCGTGTCCGGGAAGGCCTTCATCCAGGTCTTGAGGACCGGGTCCTCCGTGTCCCACTGGTACAGGTCGACCGTGCCGTCGTACGCGTCGACGGTGGCCTTCACGGAGTTGCGGATGTAGTTGACCTGGTTCTGCTGCGCGACGACGGCCCGCTGACTATCGGTCAGCGAGTCGGCCGTCGTCTCCCCCAGCGTCGTACGCGAGGCGTAGGGGTAGCCGTTCGTGGTGGTGTACGCGTCGACGATCCACTTGATGCGGCCGTCGACCACCGCCGGGTAGGCGTCGCCGTCGATGGTGAGCCAGGGGGCCACCGCCTCGACGCGCTCCTTGGGCGTGCGGTTGTACAGGATCCGCGAGCCCTCGCCGATCGCTCCCGAGTAGAGGATCTGCGGCTCGTTGAAGGCCACCGCGTACGCCGCGCGGTTGAACGCGTTGGAGAGGTTGACCCCGCTCCGGCCCTTGTAGCTGGTGGTCTCCTCACCGTTCTTCTCGTAGTCGAGCTCCTTCTGCGGGCCGCCCACGATCGAGTACTGCTCGGTCTTCTCGCCGTAGTAGATCCGCTGCTCGTACTTTCCGAGCTGGCCCGTCGTCGGCAGTCCGGACTCGGTGAAGTCGGGCGCGCCGACCGTGCCCTTGTCGGGGTCCGTGACCGTGCTCGTCCCCTTGGCCGCGATCGCTCCGTAGCCGTGGGTGTAGGTGAAGTGGTCGTTGATCCAGTTGCGCTTGGGGATGCCCTTGATGTTGAGCTCGCGCAGACCGATGACCGTGTCCTGCGGCTTGCCGTCGGGGCCGGTGTACCGGTCGACGTCCAGGGTCGCGGGGAACTGGTAGTACTTGCGCTCCTGCTGGAGCTGCTGGAAGGCGGGCGAGACGACGTTGGAGTCGACGAGCCGGTAGCTGGCGGCGGACGTCGCCTGGTCGCGCTGCTCCGCCTTGCGCTTCGGGTCGCCCTTGCCGGCGTAGTTCTCGGCCTTGGCCTTGTCGATGCCGTACGCCTCGCGCGTGGCGTCGATGTTCTTCTGGATGTACGGCGCTTCCTTGGCCTGCTCGTTCGGCTGGACCTGGAACTTCTGCACGATGGCCGGGTACAGGCCGCCGATCAGGATCGCCGACAGCACCATCAGACCGAAGCCGATCACCGGCAGCTGCCAGGTGCGGCGCCACAGCGTCGCGAAGAACAGCACCGCGCAGATCACGGCGATGCAGAAGAGGATCGTCTTGGCCGGCAGATATGCGTTGGCGTCGACGTACCGCAGGCCCGTCCAGTTGCCCGTCGCCTTGAAGTCACTGGACTTCACGGCCAGGCCGTACCGGTCCAGCCAGTACGCCACGGCCTTCAGGGCGACGAAGAAGCCGAGCAGCACCGACAGATGGCCGGTGGCTGCGGCGGTCGCCCGGGCGCCCGGGCTGGTGATGCGCAGCCCGCCGTAGAGATAGTGCGTGAGCGCGGCCGCGATCAGCGAGAGCACGGCGGCGGCGAAGCCGAAGCCGAGCAGGAAGCGGTACCAGGGCAGATCGAACGCGTAGAACGCCACGTCCATCTGGAACTGGGGGTCCTTCTGCCCGAACGGCACACCGTTGACCCACATCAGCCACGTGCGCCACTGGGAGGAGGCGGAGGCTCCGGCGATCAGCCCGACGAGCGCGGTGATCGCGAGGAGCACCCACTTCTTGTACGGAGCGATGCCCATCCGGTAGCGGTCGAGGCTCTGCTGCTCCATCGACATCGCGCTCAGCGGCGGACGCAGCCGATGGGCCAGCCAGATGTTCACCCCGACCGCGCCGGCCATCAGCAGGCCGAAGACGGCGAACAGGCCGATCTTGGTCCAGAGGGTGGTGGTGAACACCGACGAGTACTTCACCGAGCGGTACCAGAGCCAGTCGGTCCAGAACCCGGCGAACATGACAAAGGCCATGGCCAGAACGGCCAGCACACCCAGAGTCATGAGAAGGGTGCGGGCCCGCCGGGACGGCCGGCCGACTCTGATCCGTGGCCCGGTAGGGCCTCCGCCGCGGTCCGGCATCTGGAAAGCCAACGTGCGCCCCTCGAGTTCGCGGTCGTGTAAGTCGTGTGTAACGCAGGCCCAGCGATCGTAGGGCCCACACATGCAACTTACTGACGCTTTACCTAGTTCCCGACTCCGGGCCCGAAGGAGGCAGGATATTGACCATGTCCAACGTTTCTCCCTCAGGCCCCCCGATGGCCGCGAGCCCGCTCACGCGAGCGGTGCTCGAGATCGACGAGTACGCGTCCGGCCTCGGCTGGGACCAGCCGGCGAGGCTCTTCGCCCTCGTCGACACCGCGCAGCTGCGCTCCCAGGAGCCGGGCCTCGCCGCCCAGCTCGGTCTCGACGAAGGTGACGCGGCCGCTCCGCTGACCCCGGTCGAGCAGGACGAGATCCCCTCCGGCACCCCGCTCGACGAGTTCCTCGCCACGATCGCCTGGCCCGACGCGGTGGCGGGCTGCGCGCTGACGGTCGAGCGGCTGATGCTGCCGCCCTCCGCCGAGACGTCCGTGCCGGAGGGCCTCGACCAGGCCGGTCTGGCCAAGTGGGTCGCCGGGCACCCGGACCGCCAGGAGGTCCGGATGACGGTGGCGGTGCTCCGCGACGGCGCGCGGGAGTCGGCGCTGAGGTTGCGCGAGAAGGACTCCCCGACGGAGGTCCTGACCGGTGCGGACCTGGTGCCGGGGCTGGCCGAGGCACTGTCGGCGACGTTCGAGGCGTAGCCGACGGGCGGAGGCGCACGCCCGTTGTCGCAGGTGGCGCGTCGCCCTCGCGGGGGCGCGGAGGCGACGCGGTGCGTGCGCTGGGCACGTGGGCGACGCGGTGCGGTGCAGGGGGCACGGGGCGCGCTCAGCCATGGGCGCGGCCCCGCCCCCGCCGCCCGGTCAGCCCGTGGAGCAGCTGGGCAGGCCGGCCGTGTCGCCGCTGCGGATCTTGTCCAGCGACTTCATGGCGTCGTCGATGGTCTTGACCCTGACCAGGGTGAGGCCGTCCGGGATGTCGGAGGCGGCGGACTCGCAGTTGTCGCTGGGCGTCAGGAAGTACTCCGCGCCCGCGTTCCGCGCGCCGACCAGCTTCATCTCGATGCCGCCGATCGGGCCGACCGCGCCCTTGTCGTCGATCGTGCCGGTGCCGGCGACGAACTTGCCGCCGGTCAGATCGGCCGGGGTGAGCTTGTCGACGATGCCGAGCGCGAACATCAGTCCAGCGCTGGGTCCGCCCACATCGGCGAGCTTGATGTCGATGGTGAACGGGAACGTGTGGTCCGTACCGGCGGTGATACCGACGATGGCCCGGTCGCCCTCGTCCGACTTCACGGTGGTCACGGTCACGTCCTGCGCGGCGGTCGGCTCCTTGCCCGCCTTCTCCGCGGCGGCCGCCTCCTTCGCCGGGACGATCGAGAAGACCACCTTGTCGCCGGGATCGTGCTTGGTGACGGCCTTGGCGACGTCGTCAGGCGCCGTGACCGGCGTGCCGTCCACGGCCTTGATCACATCACCGGCGTGCAGCTCGCCCTGAGCGGGACTGTCCTTGCGGACGGAGGAGACGACCACACGGGTGCTGACCGGGATCCCCAGCTCCCGCAGCGCCGCGACCTTGGCGCTCTCCTGGGACTGGGTGAACTCCTCGGCGTTCTCCTGATTGGACTGCTCTTCCGTCTTGCCGTCCGGATAGAGGGTGTCGTGCGGAACCACCACGTTGTCGTGTGCCAGCCAGCCGTAGACGACCTCGGCGAGGTTCATCCTGTAGTCCGCACCGGTCACCCGGACCGTCGTCATGTTGAGGTGCCCGGCCGTCGGGTACGTCTTGCGGCCGGAGATCTGCAGCACCGGCTCGCCACCGGAATCGCCGAGCGTGTTCACCGTCGGTCCGGGCGTCATCTCGGAGTAGGGCGGTGTCATGAACACGCCCACGCAGAGCAGCACAATGAGGACGAGGGTGGAGGCGAGCATCGTCGCAGTGCGGCGTGGCATGGAACGACAGTACGGGACTGGTCTGTCAGTGCACCTGTCGGGCCGGTCCGTACGGGGCCCGGGACAGGGGCGTACGGACGCAGGCGTGCGGACGGAAGGACTGCCTCAGGCGGCGTCAGTGCCGGAGTGGGACTTCTCCATGGCATCCCGGAAGCGTGCGTAGCCGGCGAGCTCGGCCACGTCCCCGCTGGTTCGATTACGCGAGGCCCAGCTTCCCCATATCGCCGCACCGATGGCAGCGAACAGCGGAATCAGCAACCAGGCAAGTGCCGCCATCCCGACCTCCCAACCCCACGAGCTGGAGCAACTGCTGCAAACAGCTGACCGATCAGCAGATTAACCATCCGTCGGTTCAACGCTCGGGGCAGGGGGGCGGTTACGCAAATCGACTCGCCCTGCGCGTCGACAGCGGACCCCTTCATTCATCCCGACGACGGTGTCAGCAGGCCCCCACCCACTCCTCCGTACCGTCGGAGAATCGCTGGTGCTTCCAGATCGGGACCTCGTGCTTCAGGTCGTCGATCAGCTTCCTGCAGGCCTCGAACGCCTCGCCGCGGTGCGGGCACGAGACCGCGACGACGACCGCCAGATCCCCGACTTCCAGATCACCCACACGGTGGATGGCGGCCAGGGCGCGGACCGGATATTCAGCGACCACCTTCTCCGCGATGCTGCGCATCTCCGCCTCGGCGGTGGGGTGGCAGGAGTAGCTCAGCGTGTCGACATCGGCGCCGCCGTCGTGGTTGCGCACGGTGCCGACGAAGAGCGCCGTACCCCCGGCCGCGTCGTCGCCGACGGCGCGGAAGACCTCGTCGACGGAGAGCGGGGCGTCGCGGATCTCCAGGAGTCGGATCGGGTCCGCTGCCGCCTGCTCGCCGGGGTGCTCGTTCGTGCGTGCCATGGCCCCATCGTGCCGTACGCCGCTGACATCGCGGAATAGCGCGTTCGACCGGGCGGGCAGAGCCGGGCTTGGAGCCTCCTACAGGGAGGCACGGGCGCGGGCGGCGCCGTCAGATGCCGCGCCGCTTGCGGGCACGGCGTACGAGCGCGGCCGTACCGAGCAGAGCGACGGTCGCTCCCGCGGCACCTGCGGCGGCCGTGGCGTCCTTGCGGCCGAGACGCCGGCCCGCGACGGTGTGCCTGCCCTCGACCTCCTCCAGGAGCCCGGCGAGCACCTCCTCGTTCGTCCACTGCGGCCGCCACCCGGCGTCGTGCAGCCGGCCGACGCTGACCACCCAGGGGTGCATCGTGTACGCGAGGTCCCCCGCCGGGGACGGGGTGAGACCGATCCGGTGCAGCCGCGCCGCCGCGCCGAGCGCGACCGCCGAGGGCAGCTCCATGCGGCGGATGCCGCTGAGCTCCTCCACCTCCTCCTGCTCCAGCCAGCCGTCGCAGCCGACCGCGAGCTCCCCGTCGACCTTCTCCAGGGCCGCGTACTCCAGGGCGCTGACCAGGTCCTCGACATGGCAGAACTGCCAGGTGGGACGGGATCCGGCGACCACGAGCAGACGCGGGGACTCGAAGTAGCGCGTGAGCGCCGTGTCCGTACCGCCCACCAGGACGGCTGGCCTGACCACCGTGACGTTCAGCCCCGGGTGCGCGCGGGGCGCGCGACGGCCCAGACGTTCGATCTCCAGCAGGTCGCCGACGCCGGTCGCCTCGGCCGTGGCACGCAGCTCCGCGTCCTCGGAGAGCGGGATGTCGTTGTCGGGCAGTGCCCCGTAGACCATCGTCGAGGTGCACAGGACGACCCGGTGGACGCCCGCGGCCGCCGCGGCGGTGAGCACGGTCTGGGTGCCGCGTACGTTGTACGCGGTACGGGCCGCCGGGTCGGTCTCCAGGTCCAGGTCCAGCGCGAGGTGGACGACGACGTCGGCTCCGCGCAGCTTCTCGGCGATCGCCGGGTCGCGGACGTCGAGAATGTGCCAGTGCGCCTCGGGGATGTCGCCACGCCGCTCGTCGATGGCGATGACCTGCTTGATCTCGTCGGACGCGACGAGGCGCCTGGTCAGCAGGTCACCGGCGCCCGATGCGGCACCGGTGACCGCGACCACGGGGCCGCGCCCCATGGCCGGGGTTGAGTGGTTTCGCGCTGCGCGAACCTGTGGATCTGGGGAACTCACCGGGCGTCTCCAGCGGTTGTCTTCAGTAGATACACGAATGACGCGTACGTACCAGGTGGCGTCCATCCTGCCGCAGGCCATGAGCCGACGGGGCATCGAGCCCGCAGTCCGGCCCTGATGTCTACGCTTGTGGTGTTGTCGGGCAGCCGCCGCCGGCAGAAAGCCGGTGGCCCTACGAGCCGAGGAAACCCGTGAGTGACACCCCATTCGGATTCGGCCTTCCGCCGGAGGAGCCGGAGCACGGCGACGAGGGCAAGAAGAAGGACCCCGCCGGAGGTGGGCAGGGTTCCGGCGGCCAGAGCGGCGGCCCGGCCAACCCCTTCGCGTTCGGGTTCCCCGGTGCCGGGGCGGGCGGTGGCGACAATCCGTTCGCCGCGATGTTCGGTTCGCTGAACCCCACCGACCTCGGCGCCGCCTTCCAGCAGCTCGGCCAGATGCTGAGCTACGAGGGCGGGCCGGTGAACTGGGACATGGCCAAGCAGATCGCCCGCCAGACGGTCTCCCAGGGCACCCAGGACGGCACGAAGGACGCGAGCGTCGGCCCCTCCGAGCGCGCCGCCGTCGAGGAGGCCGTCCGTCTCGCCGACCTGTGGCTGGACGGCGTGACGTCGTTGCCCTCAGGTGCGGGCACCGCCTTGGCGTGGAGCCGCGCGGAGTGGGTCGAGGCGACCCTCCCGGCGTGGCAGCAGCTCGTCGACCCGGTCGCCGAGCGCGTGGGCCTCGCGATGGGCGATGTGCTGCCCGAGGAGATGCAGGCGATGGCGGGCCCGCTGATCGGCATGATGCGCTCCATGGGCGGCGCCATGTTCGGCCAGCAGATCGGTCAGGCTATCGGCGTGCTCGCGGGCGAGGTCGTCGGCTCGACGGACATCGGTCTGCCGCTGGGCCCGGCCGGCAAGGCCGCCCTGCTTCCGCTGAACGTGGAGGCGTTCGGCAAGGACCTCGGCGTCCCCAAGGACGAGGTGCGGCTGTACCTGGCCCTGCGCGAGGCCGCCCACCAGCGGCTCTTCGCCCATGTGCCGTGGCTCCGCTCGCATCTGTTCGGTGCGGTCGAAGGGTACGCGCGCGGGATCAAGGTGGACACGACCAAGCTGGAGGACGTCGTCGGCCAGTTCGACCCGACGCACCCCGAGCAGCTGCAGGAGGCGCTCCAGCAGGGCATGTTCCAGCCGGAGGACACCGCTGAGCAGAAGGCGGCGCTGGCCCGCCTGGAGACGGCGCTCGCGCTGGTCGAGGGCTGGGTGGACGCCGTGGTGCACGAGGCCGCGAAGGACCGGCTGACCTCGGCGGACGCCCTGCGCGAAACCCTCCGGCGGCGCCGCGCGTCCGGCGGCCCGGCCGAGCAGACCTTCGCCACGCTGATCGGCCTCCAGCTGCGTCCGCGCCGGCTGCGGGACGCGTCCCGGCTGTGGGCGTCGCTGACCGACGCGCGCGGGCTCGACAGCCGTGACGGCCTGTGGGCGCACCCGGACATGCTGCCGACCGCGTCCGACCTGGACGACCCGGACGGCTTCGTGCATCGCGAGCAGCTCGACTTCTCGGAGCTGGACAAGATGCTCGGCGAGGCCGCCAAGGGCCGGTTCGGCAAGGGGCAGGACGCCAAGGACCAGGACACGTCCGGCCGGGACGACGACGAGGACGACACCGACAAGTGAGCCTGTTCGACGACGCCGTCCGCGTACTGAAGGAGTACGAGGACCAGGAAGAGTTGCGCCAGACGTATCTGGATCACCTCGACGCCCACCCCGACGGCATGTGGAAGGCGTGCGAGGCCGGGCATCTGACAGCCAGCGCGCTGGTGATCGACCCGGAGCGCGGGCAGGTGCTGCTGACGCTGCACAAGAAGCTGGGCATGTGGCTGCAGATGGGCGGCCACTGCGAGCCGGGGGACGCGACGCTGGCCGCCGCGGCGCTGCGTGAGGCGACGGAGGAGTCCGGGGTGCCCGGTCTGACGCTTCTGGCGGGTGGCCCGGTGAGGCTGGACCGGCACGCGATTCCGGCGCCCTGCCACTGGCATCTCGATGTGCAGTACGCGGCGCTGGCGCCGTCGGGCTCCGTCGAGGAGATCAGCGACGAGTCGCTGGATCTGCGCTGGTTCGCGTACGACGAGGTGGCGGCAGTGGCCGACGATTCGGTGGTGCGGCTGATGGAGCGGACGCGCGCGAGGCTGTAGCCGCGGGTGGTGCGCCGCCGGCAGACGTGTAAGGGGCGGTCGCCACGGGCGGCCGCCCCTTACCGCTCAGGGGCTAGTTCCAGGCGTTGTTCTGGTTCTGGCCGTGGGAGCCGTGCTGGCCCATGCCGAACTGGGCGCGCACGCCCTGGCCGATCTGGGCGTTCTGCGGCGGGAGGACCTCACTGGGCTGGACGAGGGCGAAGCCCTGACCGAGGAAGCTCAGCTCCCAGCCCTCCCCCGTGTTGCCCCGGCGGCGCCAGACGCCCGTGGAGTGCGTCTGGGCCTGCATCTGGACGCGCAGCGAGGACGACCAGGCGACGATCGCGTCGGCGTCCACGTTGACGTACTTGTCCGGGGTGACCTGCATCATCAGCGGCTGGCCCGAGGTCATCAGAGCGACCTTGCCCCGCCCCGAGATGTTGAGCTGGTACTTGCCGGAGCCGGAGATGCCGTACTGGCTGTCCACGGCGATGACCTCGGTGTGCAGCGAGGAGTCCAGCGCCAGCACGTAGGCGCTGTCGACGGTCATGCCCTCCTGATCGACATCCACTACGTGGATGTACTGCGCGAGGTTGGCAAGGTAGACCGTGCCCTGGCCGGAGCAGCGCATCAGGTCGAGGCCCTCCCCGGTGCGGGCATGGGCGCGCCGCTGACCCTGCGACTGGTACTCACCGTCGAAGTCGATCAGCCCCTGGTAGGCGACCATGGCGCCCTTGCGGGCGAGGACGTCGTCGTGCCCGGTGAGTGCCACCCGCAGGAGCTGCGGGTTCTGGACGGCGTACCGCTCCTGGGACTGCTGTTCCGCGTAGCTGAAAAGCGGGCTCTGCATGGTGTGTTCTCGCTCCCCCTCAGCCCCGGATCCGCAGGCGGTCGGTGCTGTCCTCACTCGGCTGTACGACGACGATGCCCTGCCCGGAGAAGGCCATCTGGTACGCCTCTCCGCTGCCCCGCCCGATGAGGGACGAGGCCTTGAAGCTGCGCTTGCCCTTCACCTTCAGGTTCGGCGACCAGGCGACGAGGGCGTCCGGGTCGACGTACGTCTCGTCCTCGCCGCGGCCGCAGTCGACGACGATCGGGGTGCCGCGGGAGGTCAGCGCCACCCAGCCGGTGCCCGCGATCTCGACGTTCCACAGTCCCTGTCCGGCGAACTTGGCAAGGCCCTTGACCCGCTCGACGCCCCACTGGAGGTGCGCGTCGAAGGCGAGCACATTGGTGCCGTTGACGGAGAGGGAGTCGTTGTTGAGGTTGATGACGACGACGTCCGCGCCGTAGTCGGCGAGGTAGAGCAGTCCGTCGCCCGAGCACTTCATGAGGGGCGCACCCTCGCCCGTGGCCCACTGGGACGCGATCTGCCGGACGGCCGGCGGGTTGGGCTCGTACTGGACGAAGCCCTCGTAGGCGACCATCGAGCCGGTGCGGGCGTACAGGTCCTGGCCGGAGGCCATGGCGACCTTGAGCATCGCGCGTCCGTGGTTCTCCATCCGGGCCGTGACGGGTGTCGGGGCGTAGCCCGCGAGTTGCTGGTTCATTTCTTCGGGCTCCCTCAGACCTCGTACGGCTGGACGACGATGAAGTTGCCGGGGGCGCCCCGGAACTGCAGGTTCACGGTCTCTCCGCTGTGGCCGGGGTAGGCGTTGCGGCGGAGCCGGACCTGGCTGGAGAGGATCACCTGGGACGCGGACGACCAGGCCACGATGGCGTTGGAATCGGCGAACGTGGTCGGGGTGACGGGAAGGACGACCGGGATGCCGTGGGTCTTCACGACGACCGTGCCGGTGCCCTGGAACTGCATGGTGAACAGGGCGCCGCCGGGAATGCCGTGGCCCTCGATGCGGCGGACCTCGTGCTGCAGCGACTCGTCGAACGCGAGGACGTTCTCCGCGGAGACGCAGATGCCGTCGCCCTGGAGCTCGATGGGGTGCAGATGCGCGCCGTTCTCGGCGAGGAAGACCTGGCCTCGGCCGGTACAGCGCATGAGCTGCATCTCCTGGCCCGTGGCGTTGCCGACGACACGGCCGGCGAAACCGGCGCTCTTGTAGCTGAAGTCGACCTTGCCCTGGTACATGACCATGCTGCCCTGGCGGGCGAGCACGGGTGTGCCGCCCATGGCGAGATCGACCCGCATGAGCTGCTGGTTCTGCGGGGTCCAGCGCTGGCCGGTGGGCTGCTCCTTGTACGGCTGGAGCGCCGCCTGGAGTCCGGCTCCGGTCTGGGGCGCTCCCTGGGGGACGCCCTGAGGCACACCGGGCTGGCCGTACGGGGCGGGCTGCTGGCCGTACGGGGCGGGGACGCCCGGGACCTGTCCGGGGATCTGGCCCGGGGCCGCACCGGGGACCTGGCCGAACTGCGGCTGCTGCGGGGGCTGTCCGTACGGGGACGGCGGGGCCTGCGGCGGAACCGTGCCGGCGGGCGGGCTCATCGGTGCGGCGATCGTCGGCGCGGCATGCATCTGCGGGCTCGCCGGCGCGGGCGCCGGGGCCTGGGCAGCCGGCGCGCCGAACGCGGGGGCGGGCTGCGGGGCTTGAGGAGCCTGGGGCGCGGCAGGCGCGCCGAACGCGGAAGCAGGGGTCGAAGCCGGCGCTCCGAACGCGGGAGCGGGGGCGGCCGAGGCCGGCGGGGCGAACCCGGGAGCGGCCTGCTGCGGCTGCTGCGCCGCGGGCTGCTCCTCGGCGACCTCGCCGCCGAAGTTCTTCAGCAGCGCGTCGAGACCGCCGTCGAAGCCCTGGCCGACGGCGGCGAACCGCCATACGTCCTTCAGGTAGAAGTCACCCAGCATCACGGCACGTTCGGTGGAGAACTCCGAGCCCGTGAAGGCGTACCGGACGACCTCCTCACCGCCCGCCACGATCCTGATGTACCCCGGGCCGACCTGGGACATCTGCCCGGCACCGTCGATCGTGGCCGTGAAGGACAGCTTGTGGATGTTCGCCGGGATGCGGTCCAGCGTGACCCGGAACGACTCGGTGTCACCGGCCTGCGCGCCGAGCAGCTGGATGGACTCCTCGGGTGACTTCGGCTGGTTGAAGAAGATGAAATACCGGTCGTCCGAAAGCTGCTCGTTGGCGTCGAGGCCGAAGCAGCTGATGTCGAAGGTCAGTCCGGGCGCGGCGATCTGCACACCTACGTACAGGTCGGTCCCCGGAGTCAGGTCACTGATCTTGGCCTTGTGGCCTCGTTGGAATTCCCTGGCCATGCGTAACGACCGTCCCCCATCCCGACGAAATACGAATACGTCGCGCCAGGCTAACGGCTCGGAACGACAATGAGCCAAGTCGGGACATCATCGGTACAGGATCGGCGAAACTCACTCCCCGCGCGCGGCGGGCAGATGGGGAAGGCGCTCCGCGGCGACCACACCTTCGAGGTATCCCCGGGCCCGTTCGGTACGCGGATACGCCTCCAGGAGCCGCCAGAAGCGCGGCCCGTGACCCGGCACGAGCAGATGGGCGAGCTCGTGGACGAGCACGTAGTCGACGACGTACTCCGGCATGCCCTGCAGCCGGTGCGACAGGCGGATGCTGCCCTCCGCCGGAGTGCAGGACCCCCAGCGGGTGTTCTGATTGGTCACCCACCGCACGGACGTGGGCCGGGCCCGCCCGTCGAAGTACTGCTCGGACAATCGCTCGGCGCGCTCTGCCAGTTCGGCGTCCCCCAGGGTCCGCTTGCTCTCCTGTGCGGCCAGCTTGTCGAGCATGACCGACACCCAGCGCCGCTCCTCCGCCTCGGACATCCGGGCCGGGATGAGGACGATGGTCCGGTCGCCCTCCCGGTACGCGGAAACCGTTCGGCTGCGCCGTGCGCTCCTGCGGACCTCTACAGCGCTCGTCGCGGACGAGCGGGGCGGAAGTCGGGTCACGCTGCGCTGCTGGCTTTCGGCGCTGTGCGGTCGGTCGGCGGACACGCCCCGACGTTACCCGCTGCCAGTGCGGGAAGTCCCGCCCCCGGGTCGGTTCGAGCTTGATCCACTCGACGGCGTGCACCATTTGAACGACTAATGCCCGATGCCTGTGGATAACTTTCGGCACCCACTGCCGGGGCCGTGCATTCTGATGCCGGAAAGATCCATCCGAAAGACCGACGGGTGGAACGGGGACGGAACAGGGTCCGAACAGGACCGTTACGGGGGCGGTGTGGATATGCATCCGATGGTCAAGCCGGCGCTTCGGCGTGCCTGGCGGAATCTTCAGTACGTGCAGTTCGGTTCCACGCCCGCACATGCGGTGGTGGTCGGCCCGGTGGACACGGCGAGCGGGAGCCTGCTCTCGCTCTTCGACGGGACACGCGGGCTGCCCCGGCTGCGCGAGGAGGCCCGGGTGATAGGGCTGCCCGACGGCCAGGTGGACGCGCTGCTGGGGCGGTTGACGGAGGCGGGACTGATCGACGACGCGACGGGCGGCGGGCCGGCGGCCGATGCGTTACGGCAGCGGGCGGGCGCCACGGTCGACCGGCTCCGGTCCGACCATGCCTCGCTCTCCGTCGTCCATCCGGAACCGGGCGGCGCGATGGCCCGGTTGGCGGCCCGGGGTGCCATGCGGGTCCAGGTGCGCGGTGCGGGGCGGGTCGGGGCGGCGGTCGCGGCGGTGCTGTCCGCCTCGGGTGTGGGTCTGGTCGAGGTGCTCGACGGCGGGCGTGTGCAGGCGTGGGACGTGGCGCCCGGTGTGCTCCCGGCGGAGGCGATCGGCGAGCGCAGGCTTGCGGCGGCGGGCCGGCTGGTGCGCGAGGCGGCCCCGGTCAAGGCACCCCGGGCGGTGCGGCGTCCACCCGGTGGTCCCCCACTGGACGAGCCCCCGCTCTCCCTGGTCGTGGTCGCTCCCCGGGACGGGCTCGCGGCGTACGCACCGGATGTCCCGGCCGCCGAGGAATGGATCGCCACCGGGACTCCCCATCTTTATGCGGGGGTCGTGGAAGCGACCGGAGTGGTGGGGCCACTCGTTCTGCCGGGCGGCAGCGCGTGCGCGGGATGCGTCGAACTGGCCAGGGCGGAGCGGGATCCGGCGTGGCCACGCATGCTGGCACAGTGGCGCTCGGGCAGCCGCGGCGAGGAGGCGGGCCCCTGCGACCTCGGCCTCGCCACCGCGGTCGCCGGGCTGGCGGCGGCACACGCACTGGCGTTCCTGGACGGCGACCTCCCGGCGAGCACGGGGGCGCGGTGGGAGGCGACGCTGCCCCTGCTGGACTGGCGCTCGGAGCAGATCACAGCTCATGGGGACTGTACCTGTGGTGCGGCCGGGCAGACTCAGGGGGAGCGCGCCTCGGGGGCCGGGACACCGCAGGACACAATGGCCGGGTAACCGCCGCACGCGGCACGGCAGTCTGGGTTTTGGAGGGGCGCATGTCTGATCTTCCCCGGAAAGCGGTCACCCGCACGGCCAAGTTGGCCGCTCTGCCACTGGGCTTCGCCGGCCGGGCCACGTGGGGGCTGGGCAAGCGGATCGGTGGCAAGTCCGCGGAGATCGTCGCCCGCGAACTGCAACAGCGCACGGCGGAGCAGCTGTTCAAGGTCCTCGGTGAGCTGAAGGGCGGCGCGATGAAGTTCGGGCAGGCCATGTCCGTCTTCGAATCGGCACTGCCCGAGGAGGTCGCCGGCCCCTACCGGGCCGCACTGACCAAGCTCCAGGACGCCGCTCCCCCGATGCCGACGAGCACGGTCCACGAGGTGCTGGCGGAACGGCTGGGCGAGGACTGGCGCGAGCTCTTCCTGGAGTTCGAGGACAAGCCCGCGGCAGCCGCGTCGATCGGCCAGGTACACCGGGCGGTCTGGCACGACGGTCGCGAGGTCGCGGTGAAGGTGCAGTACCCGGGGGCCGGTGAGGCGCTCCTCTCGGATCTGACCCAGCTGAGCCGGTTCGCGCGACTGCTGGGTCCGCTGATCCCGGGGATGGACATCAAGCCGCTGATCTCCGAGCTACGGGACCGGGTCTCGGAGGAGCTGGACTACGCGCTGGAGGCCCAGGCCCAGCGGGAGCACGCGGCGGAGTTCGCGGACGATCCCGATGTGGTGGTGCCCGATGTGGTCCATCAGGGCGACCAGGTGCTGGTGACCGAGTGGATCGACGGGATACCGCTCGCCGAGGTGATCAACGACGGGACGCAGGAGCAGCGGGACCGCGCCGGGCAGCTGCTGGCCCGCTTCCTCTTCTCCGGCCCGGCGCGCACGGGGCTGCTCCACGCGGATCCGCACCCGGGGAACTTCCGGCTGCTCCCGTCGGACGACGAGAGCAGCGACGGGGAGTGGCGGCTGGGAGTGCTGGACTTCGGAACGGTCGACCGGCTTCCGGGCGGGCTGCCCGTCACCATCGGCGATTCTCTGCGGATGACCCTGGAGGGCGAGGCCGAAGCGGTGTACGGGCTGTTGTGCGAGGAGGGCTTCGTCAAGGAGTCGATCGACCTCGACCCGGACGCGGTGCTCGAGTATCTGCTGCCGATCATCGAGCCGGCCGAGGCGGACACCTTCACGTTCACCCGTGGCTGGATGCGGAACCAGGCGGCGCGCATCGCCGACCCCCGCTCCCCCGCACACCAGTTGGGCAAGCAGCTCAATCTGCCGCCCGCCTATCTGCTGATACATCGCGTGACGCTGAGCACCATCGGGGTCCTCTGTCAACTGAACGCGACGGTGCGCCTCCGCGACGAGCTGGAGGCATGGCTGCCGGGCTTCGTGCCGGAGGCGGAGTGGGACACGGAGGCGGACGGGGACGCGGACGGGGACGCGGTCCTCGCGGAGGCCTGAGCCACCGCAACCGCCGACGCCGCAGGCTCGTACGCCCGGGGCCGTCGCACGGGTCCATCGCGACGGTCGGGCGGGCACGGGTCCCTCACCACCAGGCGGAGTCGAGCCGTCCCTCGATCGCCCTGATGTTGGCGCGGGCGCAGTCGTCGCAGAAGTAGTGGCGCCGGCCGTTCTCCACGGAGCAGGTCCAGGTCGGTGGAGTGCCCTCGGCGACCTTGCCGCACCGGGAACACACGGCGTTCTCGGCACCCGGCTGAACAGGGTGATGAGTGTGCTGGTCGTCCACCTCGTGACGATAACCCCGTGCGGTGCAACTGGCAGGGACAACGCACCGCGGGGGGAGGGGCCGCTCTCGCCGACCCCCCCGACAGGGCCGTCTCTAGCAGTTGTTGTCCGGGGGCTGGGCCTCTCTTACCCCCGACGGACCAACTAAAACAACAGAT
>NZ_JBHWKX010000035.1:0-8628 GCF_042730885.1 Streptomyces sp. NPDC059909 | reverse complement strand
GGCGTCCTCGAAACCGGGCGAAAAGGGGGAGGGGGTGTGTGGTTTTCCCACTTTGTGAGGGGACCCCGGGGGGGGGAACGGGGGGGGAAAAAAGCACGGGGGGGCCGGTTTTGTTAGGACCTCCCCCCGCGGCAGGAGCTGTGCACGGAGTGTGCGGCTGGGCTATGGCTGTCGGTTACTGCATGACGGCCATGGCCAGCGCGCGGCGGGCACGCATCGACACGCGCTCGGCGCGCCGCTGCATCCGACGGGCGGCGACCAGGCGCACGGCCTGGCGTTCCACGTCGGCTTCCCGCAGGCGCTCATGCATATGCGCACGAGCCAGGGCTTCTGGGATGAGTTGCATCTCGCGGGTCCTGTTCTGACGCGAGGCGTTCGCGCCGATGGTGGTGACGGCTGGGGTGGCGGAGCCGTTCGGCTCGCTCGTGGAAGAGGTCATCGGGGCCTGCTTCTGGGGATCGTGCGTGAGGGGACGGTCGATGGTGCCGACGGCGATCATGCCGCGACCGGGTTCTTGCGCGGGCGGCCACGAGGCCGCTTCCGGGCGACGACGACACCTTGGACGAAGAGCTCTCCGCCCCAGACACCCCACGGCTCACGCCGCTCCTTGGCGCCTGCGAGGCAGGCCTCCATCAGCGGGCAGGTCCGGCAGAGGGACTTGGCGTACTCGACATCGGCCGGCGACTCGGCGAAGAAGACCTCCGGGTCGTAGGAGCGGCAGGGGACGGGTACGCCGAGGTTCTCGATGGCGTCGTCGAGCGCGGTCAGCGCGGTGAGCGGGGTCAAGGCGGAGTCCTCCGTGAGGCCGGGCGGGGGGATCGTTTCGGAAGGCGGTACGGACGGGGCGTGCGCTTCGAGTTGCACGGTGGTGTTTTCCTCGTCTGGTCGGTCCGGTCTGTTGACCGGGCTTCGGCTGGTACCGGGTCTTGCTGGTCCCGAGGCCCCTTCGCCTGTTTCCTCATCGGGGAAAACAGAAGGGCCGCGGATCCCTGGTGGGGTTCCGCGGCCCTGAAGGCGCCGGCCTGATGGTGCATCAGGCTGGATCACTCCAGGGTTCGAGCCCACGGAAGGCCCACATCGTGTGGTGCTGCGTCGTCTGCTTCTTGGTGCCGGCACTGGCCGCCGCGAAGGCATAGGCCTGGGCCTCTGCCGCTGCTACTCCTGCTTCCAGTGCCTTGGTCGGTCGCTCATTGCGCTCCCGGACGGGCAGACCCGCAGGGAGGGAGACCGGAAGCACGGCCGAGAAGCCGGACAGACCGGTGCCAATGAACGCCGAACCGGAGAGGCCGAGCGAGCAGGCGGAGACGACCGAGCGATCGGTCATTTTGGCGGTGGTGCGGATGAAGCTGGTGTTGATGCTGATCACTGGAATCGCCTCCTCTCGGCGTCTCTGGGACCGGCCGGGGCCGATCGCGCGTATTCGGATAAGTACAGCACGAGGACAGGGCTTCAGAGAAGCCGCTGTTCGCGTGGTTAAGAACCTATGGGGATGACTGGGGCGGGCGCAAACTATTTTTTCGACGAGTTTGTATCAGTCGCCCTCGTCGCCTCCCTCAAGCTCCTGACCTGCACAGATGGCCAGGACATCGGCCCCGAAACGCTCCAGCTTGCGCCCGCCGACGCCGGAGATGCCGGCGAGCTCGCCCTCGCTGCCGGGCACGGCCTCCGCGATCGCCATCAGGGTCTTGTCGGTGAAGACGCAGTACGCGGGCTGGCCCAGCTCCCTGGCCTGCTCGGAGCGCCACTCGCGAAGCCGCTCGTACAGCGCCTCGTCCATGTCGGACGGACAGTCCTCACACCGCATCAGCTTCATCTCACCGGCGTCGGTGAGCGTCTTGCCGCACACCCGGCACAGAACCGGCCCACGCTGCTTGCGCCGTCCGGTGGAGCCGCTGCCCCGCTCGATGCCACCGCCGCCGCCCGCACGGCCCGCGCCGGGCGCGGCCGAGCCCGGCCGCAGTCCGGCCAGGAAGCGGGTGGGACGGCGGGAGGCCCGGCCGCCCGGCGAGCGGGACAGGGCCCAGGACAGCGACAGATGGAGCCGGGCTCGCGTGACTCCGACATAGAGCAGCCGCCGCTCCTCCTCCACCTGCTCGTCGGTCTTGGCGTAGGTGATCGGCATCATGCCCTCGGTGAGGCCGACCAGGAACACGGCGTCCCACTCCAGACCCTTCGCGGAGTGGAGCGAGGCGAGGGTGACGCCCTGGACGGTCGGGGCGTGCTGGGCGGCCGCCCGCTCGTCGAGCTCGGTGACCAGATCAGCGAGCGTCGCCCCGGGCCTGACGCGGGCGAAGTCCTCGGCGAGCCGGACCAGCGCGGCCAGGGACTCCCAACGGTCCCGGACGGCACCGGAGCCGGCCGGGGGCTCGGTCGTCCAGCCCTTGGTCGAGAGCACCGCGCGGACCTGGGACGTCAGATCCTCCACATCGTCGAGCAGCGGGTCGTTCCCCCCGGCCCGGGCGGCGCCGCGCAGGGCGACCCCGGCCTCCCGTACCTCGGCGCGCTCGAAGAACCGCTCGGCTCCGCGCAGCTGGTAGGGCACACCCGCGTCGGCGAGGGCCTGCTCATAGACCTCGGACTGGGCGTTGACCCGGTAGAGCACCGCGATCTCCCCGGCCGGGACGCCGGCGGCGATCAGGTCGCGGATGCGGCGGGCGGTGCCCTCGGCCTCGGCGGGCTCGTCCGCGTACTCCGTGTAGGCCGGCTCGGGGCCCGGGTCGCGCTGCGAGATCAGCTCGAGCCGGTGCTCGGCGGCGCGGCCGCGGGCCTGCTGCAGCAGACCGTTGGCGAGGTGCACCACCTGCGGGGTCGAGCGGTAGTCGCGGACGAGCTTCACCACCGTCGCGTTGGGGTGGCGGGTGCGGAAGTTCAGCAGATGGTCGGGGGTGGCTCCGGTGAAGGAGTAGATCGTCTGGCTCGCGTCGCCGACAACGCACAGGCTGTCCCGGTCGCCGAGCCACAGGTCCAGCAGCCGCTGCTGGAGCGGTGACACGTCCTGGTACTCGTCCACCACGAAGTGCTGGTACTGACGGCGGATCTGGTCGGCGATGTCATGGCGGTCCTGGAGGATGCCGACCGTGAGCAGCAGGACGTCCTCGAAGTCGATCACCGACCGGTCGCGCTTCAGCTGCTCGTACAGCGCATAGATCTGGCCGATCTCCGCCGGATCGCGCGGAGCGTCCCTGAGCGACTCGGCGACAGCGGCGGGATAGTCGGCGGGCACGGTCTGGGTGACCTTGGCCCACTCGATCTCGCTGGTCACGTCCCTGAGCTCATTGCGGTCGAGCCGGATCCGGCAGCGCGCGGCAGCCTCCGCGACCAGCTGGATCTTCCGCTCCAGCAGCCGCGGCAGCTCACCTCCGACGGCTTTCGGCCAGAAGTACTGGAGCTGGCGCAGGGCCGCCGAGTGGAACGTGCGGGCCTGCACTCCACCCGCGCCGAGCTGCCGCAGCCTGCCGCGCATCTCCCCCGCGGCGCGGTTGGTGAACGTGACGGCCAGCACACTCGACGGCTGGAGTATGCCCGCCCGCACTCCGTACGCGATGCGATGGGTGATCGCGCGCGTCTTGCCCGTACCGGCGCCCGCCAGGACGCACACCGGACCGGTCAGGGCGGTCGCGACCTCGCGCTGCTCGGGGTCGAGGCCGTCGAGCACGGCGTCCGCCGACTCGGGGACCTGAGGGAAGAGAGTGGAGTGCGTTGCTGCTGTCACCCCGCCATGCTGCCAGGTCGGGGGAGATCACCGGGACAGTTGTCCACAGGGCAGCCCCACCGGTCGTACCAATACCGGGAAGTCGTACCAGTACCGGGAATGGGGATGGCGTCGCGTACGTTCGTTTACCCGGACACCCCCATGGGGCACCCAGAGACTGAGGAGCGGAGAAGACGATGCAGGGATCTCTGACGATGTACAGCACGACCTGGTGCGGCTACTGCCGTCGGCTGAAGAGCCAGCTCGACCGTGAGGGCATCAGCTACGTCGAGGTCAACATCGAGGAGGACCCGCAGTCCGCGGCCTTCGTCGAGAAGGCCAACGGTGGAAACCAGACGGTTCCCACGGTTCGGGTAGTTCCCACCAACGGTGGCCCGGAGGTCGTCATGACGAACCCGAGCCTTGCCCAGGTCAAGCAGGCCCTCGCCATCTGACGCTTCCCCGCACTGCGCCCCCTCTGGTGTCACCGGAGGGGGCGGCTCCGCACCCATGGGATCGTGAATCCGCACGCCAGCGCGACCTGCAAGGACCGACTCCGACCCGGAGGACTCCCAAATGCCCGACCGACGTCTTGACTCGACCTGGCTGGATGAGTGGCGCCAGGAGGTGTCGCGTAGCGTGACCCGGCTGATGGAGTCCTTCGAGGAGACACACGGCTACCCGGCAGGCAACAATACGGTGGTACCGGCCGACGAGGGCACGCACGCTGCAGTCCCCGTTCTGGGAGACCGCTGGCCACGCCCCCTGCTATATCTCTACTCGGTCATCGACAGCGTGTCGCTTCCAGACATCGGCAACGGATACTTCATCCACTCGCCCTCAACCGTGACCGAGCACCTGGCCGAATATGGACACACCGCCCTCACGAGCGGCGTACCTGGCATCGTCTTCGGCAGCGTTGGAGGCGGCAATCTCTTCGCTCTCGCCGACGACGGCCGGGTCCACAAGTCCAGGACCGCATCCTCGACTGATGGGTTCGATGTCGCGGCCACCGATCTGGGCGACTTCCTCGAACAGCTTCGCCATGTCGTAGAGCAGTTCGCCGCCACAGGCCAGCCCGGCTCTCTCTGAGCCCCCAAGCCCGCCTCAGGCAGTGTCTCCTGTCTGCCGGGTCTCATCCGGTCGTGCCGGTAAGCGCCCGGTAGACGGTCGCCTGTCCCACTCCAAGCGCCTTGCCGATGGCCCCGTAGCTCTTGCCCTCACCCTTCATTGCCTGCGCCTGGCCGATCATCTTCGCGTCCATGACCTTGGGGCGACCGCCCACCTTGCCCTGCGCCTTGGCTGCGGCGAGTCCCGCCTTGGTGCGCTCCACGATCATGTCTCGTTCCAGCTCGGCAAAGGCGACCATCATCGTGAAGAAGAACTTGCCCTCACCAGACGGCGAGTAGCTACCGGCCAGCGTGCCCGTGAGGATGCGGAGCGAGACGCCACGGGCGTACAGGTCCTCAGCGAGGGTGAGCACATCCTTCGTGGACCGACCAAGACGGTCAAGCTTCCACACGACCAAGGTGTCCCCCTCGCGCAGGTAGTCCAGCGCCTTCGCCAGTTCCGGCCGGTCCGTGTTCTTACCCGACGCCTTGTCCGTGAAGAACTTCGTGCAGCCCGCATCGGTGAGCGCATCGAGCTGGAGCTGTGCGTCCTGGCTGTCCGTCGAGGCACGGAGGTAGGCAACGAGGGGATCGGCGTTGGCGATGATCGACATGGCCCGCACTGTTCCATAACCCATTCCGAAACGTCAAGCGTTCCAGAACATCAGAAGCGTGAGTTTCAGAACGGGCTCGGTGGGCGTTCCGGATCGTTCCAGTAACCATCGTTTGCGGAACGGCCACTCTCACCCCTGCTCGCGCCAGACGGCGAGGGTTCAGGTGACCGGGGAAGCGCACGCGAGGAACGGCCCGGCAGCCTTGCTCCATGACTCGCCACGCGCAAGAGCAGCTGCCCCTTCGGTACGCAGAGACTCGACCACGGGGGCGAGGAAATCACTCCGCCAGTGCTGTACCGTTTCCGGCTTCATGCCGCTCGCGTCGACCACGGCCCCCACCTTGGCTTCAAGGACGGCCGCACCCTGGTCCGTGTCCGGACCTGTCCACTCGTCTACGTGCTCGGCTATCAGCGCCCAAGAGATCTTGACCATGCGCCGGATCGTAAGACCAGCGGCGAACGACTGGGGGGAAGTCGCAGGGCTCGCAAGGGTGGGGGTATGACCCCTGGAACCTGCCGGCTCCGTCCGCCAGGTCTTAGCAGCTCAGATCCTGCCACGGTTCCAAGGGTCGTCTGACTGTGACGGTCGATCCTGCTCTACGCATGACGAGGCTCGCCGCAGCACGGTATAGCCTCCGCCTGTGACCAGCAGCCACGGGCAGACCAACGACCCGCAACACGCCGAACTGCCTCATTATCAAGTGCTCCTGGACAGCACAGACTGGGCTTCACTTGAGACGCCTTCCGGTACGGGAGCATTCCTGCCGGAGGCACTGGCACGCCTTGTTGACGCCGACCCCGCCGTCAGGGTCGCCGCGATCGCTGACGCGCTCGGCGGGGTCACTCACCAGAACACCATCTACGAAGCCACCGTGCCCGTGGCCCTTTACGTCGCGGCGATCCTCGATCACCCTGCCGCCGCCTCGGGCGACTGCGAACGGGACGCTGAGGGAGCAGGGCGCTACCCCACACGGGCGGCGCTATTGGAGTGGCTCAGCAACACGGCATATGACGCGGACGACGAGTGCGTGGCCATCGGTGAGCGCATCTGGGGAGGCGGGTATCTCGACGACTACTCGGACATGCGTGCGTTTCGGGACCTGCGCCCCGCGTTGTTCTCTGCCGTCCGCCCGCTCCTTAGCCACGACGACGAGTCCGTACGCGAGGCTGCCCTCATTGCGGCCATCCCCCTGGTGGAGCACCCCGCACTCAAGCCGAACCGGGATGAACTCGTCGACCATGCGCGCCGTCTGCTGGCGGCCAGCTCTGACCGCTACAAACGCGACCGTGTTCTGGACGCACTGAAGGCATGGGGCCACGACACCCGCGCCCTGGAGAATCCCGACGACCGCGCGGCCCGCGAACGCTACGCCCGCCTGAAAGCCGAACGCGAGAGCCGGGCCAGCGACTGGTTGGGCGGCTACGCCAAAGACCCGCCGTTCTGATCCAGGGTCCACCCGAGCCTCATCGGATCACTCAGCGTGTCAGCCCACAACACTTGAGCCAGAACACAGCTTCGACGACCGTCACAGCAGGTCGTCAGAGGATCTGCGTAGCCAGGCAGCCGCGGAAGAGGGTCAGGTCAGGGCGCTAGTGCTGCTCCGCGGAACTTCGTGGAGGGTGTTGATCAGGCTGCCTTGAGCGGGGTGCCCTCGTAGGTCCAGCGGTAGGGCTTGGCCGTCTCGTTGTGCTTGATCACGTAGGTCTCCAGCTTGTCGATCAGGTCGTCGCGGCTGGCGAAGTCGCCGTGCCGCAGGACCCGGCGGGTCAGGGCGGAGAAGAACAGTTCGGCCTGGTTGAGCCAGGAGGCGTGCGGTGGAGTCCAGTGGACGTGCCAGCGCGGGTGCGCGGCCAGCCATGCCTTGGTGTGCCTGGCGGTGTGGGAGAAGCCGTTGTCGAGCACGACGTGGATCTCCTTGTCTGGGGCGATGGTCCGGTCCAGCTGGGCCAGGAACGCGGTGAAGGTCGCTGCGTCGTTGCGGGCGATCACCTCGGTCAGCACTTCGCCGCTGGTCACCTCCAGGGCGGCAACCAGGGAAGCGGTGCCGTGGCGCCGGTACTCGAACTCCTGGCGGGCAGACTCGCCGGGGGGCGGCGGGGCGCCCGGGATACCGGCGTGAGCGGGCGGCGATCGCGGTCTTCTCGTCGATCGAGAGCACTACCGCACCCTCGGGCGGGTCGAGGTAGAGGGCACACACGTCTGCCGCGCGTTCCCAGAAGTCGGGGGTGTCGCGGCGGGTGAGCCAGCCGCGGACCTTGTGCGGTTTCAGGTCCAGGTCCGCCAGGATCCGCCCGACCTGCGAGGCCGAAACCGGCGCGAAGCAGGTGCCCGCAACCTGCGCGGCGATGGTCCGGTGCGACCAGGTCGCCTCCGGATGCGGCGGAGCACTGGTGGCCGTGGCCACGATCACTACCCGCACGTGGGGCCCGTAGATCTTCGGCCGTCCGGACCGTTCGGCGTCCCGCAGCCCGTCCAGGCCGCCGGCGGCGAACCGGCCCCGCCACTTGCGCACCGTGTTGACGCTGACCTCCAGCTCCCGGGCTATCGCGCCATTGGCCAGCCCGTCCGCCGCCGCGAGCACGATCTGGGCCCGCAGCACTGCCCGCACTTGCGCCTTCGGCGAGCAGACCGTCCGTAACAGCCGCTTACGGATCTCCGGCCCGAGCACCACCGCGACCGCCGCTCCCACGCGTCCTTCACCCTGCACGGCAGACGATCATGGCGGACCGGTGTCACACCCGGCAGGATGGGCCCGTGCCGAAGAACCCCCCGGAATCGATGCAGCACCACCTGCGCCATCGCCTGAACACCCATGCCCAGGCCCGCTGGCCGCAGCTGGCCCGCATCGACGTCCGCTTCCGCGCCGGATTCGCCTACGTAGCAGCCGAGCTGAAGGACGGGGAGGAACTCCCCCTGTGCCGCCTGCGCTTCACCGGCGTCCTACACACCTGGGGCTTCGCCCTCTACCTCGCAAGCCGGGGCGGCTACCAGGACAACTACCTGCTCACAGGACTGCCCATCGGCAGTCCCGAAGACTGCCTCGACTGCGCCGGTGGCCTCTACCTCGACACCCCCGCCTGACCGACCCCAACACCCCTCCACGAACTTCCGCGGAGCAGCACTAGTGTCCTGCGCCCGAAATTGCGTTACTAAATCTTTTGCTAGTTTTCGGTGGCTGGCGGAGTGACCTTGGTGAGGTAGTCGGCGAGGGATT
>NZ_JBHWKX010000034.1:0-88837 GCF_042730885.1 Streptomyces sp. NPDC059909 | reverse complement strand
CGGCTCCCACATCCCCCCCCGCCTCTTCGGAGTTAGCCACACCGTGGTTGGCCACCGCAAGCGGACGGCGACACAACGCAAAAGGTACCCCGGAGCGCCTATCGGCGCTCCGGGCCCTTGTGCGTCCTCACGACGGCTGCGGGGAAGCTCTACACGGTCTGGTGGGCCAGCAGCGCCACCGCGGCCACCAGGGCCACCAGCAGTGCCAGCAGAGCCGTAGGGCTCAGGCCCGCCAGGGGCCCGTCCTGCTGCAGGCGCTCCCGATTGGCACGGCAGACGGGGCACCGGCCCTCGGTGACGGGCGCCGCGCAGTTGGCGCACACCAGTCGGTCGTAGGTCATGCGCTCTCCTCCTCCCGCGCGGCGGAGTCGCCGGCCGAGACCATCTCGCAGCGTTCCTCAGCGTGTCTGCTCAGCCCAACGCTCCGGGAAACGCATCCGTTCCCCGTACCACTGTGCCAGCTCGCGCGCGTTTCGGCGCGCCTCGTCGGAATACGCCCATTCCGGTAACGGACAAAACGCGCAACTCCGGACGGCAACTGCGCGCGCCGTCCCCCTTCGCGTATGGTCACGGACACCTACTCCCGGCCGACCGTGGTGCACCCGTGATCCGATTCGACAACGTCTCCAAGAGCTACCCCAAGCAGAACCGCCCCGCCCTGCGCGACGTCTCCCTGGAGATCGAGAAGGGGGAGTTCGTCTTCCTCGTGGGCTCGTCCGGTTCCGGAAAGTCGACCTTCCTGCGGCTGATCCTGCGCGAGGAGCGCGCCAGCCACGGCATGGTGCACGTCCTGGGCAAGGACCTCGCGCGCCTGTCGAACTGGAAGGTGCCGCACATGCGCCGGCAGCTCGGCACCGTCTTCCAGGACTTCCGCCTGCTGCCGAACAAGACCGTCGCCGAGAACGTGGCCTTCGCGCAGGAGGTCATCGGCAAGCCACGCGGTGAGATCCGCAAGGCCGTGCCCCAGGTCCTCGACCTCGTCGGGCTCGGCGGCAAGGAGGACCGGATGCCCGGTGAGCTCTCCGGTGGTGAGCAGCAGCGCGTCGCGATCGCCCGTGCGTTCGTCAACCGCCCGATGCTGCTGATCGCCGACGAGCCGACCGGCAACCTCGACCCCCAGACCTCTGTCGGCATCATGAAGCTGCTGGACCGGATCAACAGGACCGGTACGACAGTGGTGATGGCGACCCATGACCAGAACATCGTCGACCAGATGCGCAAGCGCGTCATCGAGCTCGAGCAGGGCCGTCTCGTACGAGACCAGGCGCGCGGCGTCTACGGCTACCAGCACTGAGCACGTAGAGCGACAAGAGTGAAAGGCTGAAAGACTCGCCATGCGCGCCCAGTTCGTACTGTCGGAGATCGGCGTCGGTCTCCGCCGCAATCTCACGATGACCTTCGCGGTCATCGTCTCCGTGGCCCTGTCGCTCGCGCTCTTCGGTGGTGCGCTGCTCATGCGTGAGCAGGTCAGCACCATGAAGGACTTCTGGTACGACAAGGTCAACGTCTCCATCTTCCTCTGCAACAAGAACGACGCGGAGACCGACGAGAAGTGCTCCAAGGGCGCGGTCACCGCCCAGCAGAAGGACGAGATCCAGGCCGATCTCAAGAAGATGGACGTCGTCGAGACCGTCCATCACGAGTCGGCCGACGAGGCCTACAAGCACTACCGGGACCAGTACGGCGACACCCCGATCGCCGCGACCATCACCCCGGACCAGATGCAGGAGTCGTTCCGGGTCAAGCTCAAGGACCCGGAGAAGTACCAGGTGGTGGCGACCGCCTTCGCCGGCCGGGACGGTGTGCAGTCCGTCCAGGACCAGCGCAACATCCTGCAGAACCTGTTCGATCTGATGAACGGCATGAATGTCGCCGCGCTGTTCGTCATGGGCCTGATGCTGATCATCGCATTGATGCTGATCGTCAACACCGTGCGCGTATCGGCGTTCAGCCGAAGGCGCGAGACCGGCATCATGCGGCTCGTCGGCGCGTCCAGCTTCTACATCCAGATGCCGTTCATCATGGAGGCCGCCTTCGCGGGGCTGCTCGGCGGCGCGGTCGCCTGCGTCCTGCTGCTCGTCGGGCGGTACTTCCTGATCGACAACGGTCTCGCGCTTTCCGAGAAGATGCAGTTGGTCAACTTCATCGGCTGGGACGCCGTGATCACCAAGCTTCCGCTGGTGCTCGCGATCGGTCTGCTGATGCCCGCCATGGCCGCCTTCATCGCATTGCGCAAGTACCTCAAGGTGTGACAAGCGCCCCTGGGCGCCGTACGGTCAACGGCCGTACGGCGCCCTTCGCTTGTCCTAGAGTGGGCGCCATGTTGGGCCCCGAATCACCCTGGATGCCCCGTGGATACCGCCGCGGGGCGGCCCTGACATTCCTCTTCGCGGGCATCCTCGCCACCGCGTCCGCCACCGAACTGCTGCCGATAGGTGAGGCGAAGCCGCCCTCGCTGCCCGCCGCCCACGCCGCCGCGGCGACCGTCGACCCCGACGAGATCGCCCGCGCCGCCGCCGACGCGATGGCGGACGGCAAGTCCGTCGCGGACGCGGCCGAGGAGGTCGTCAGCCGCAGCGGCGACCGCTGGGGCGCGGTGTACGACAAGGGGGAGTACGAGGAGTTCCAGCAGGCACTCGACGGCGCGTACACCGGCGTCGGACTGTGGGCCAGGCGCGGCGCCGACGGCCGGGTCGAGGTCGCCCGGGTGCAGCGCGGCGGCCCCGCCGAGCGGGCCGGGATCCGGACCGGTGACGAGATCCGCACGATCGACGGGCAGTCCATAGACGGCCGCCCGGTCAGCCAGGTCGTCGCCCTCCTGCGCGGGGACGCCGCGAGCGGCGCGGGGGAAGCGGTCGGCTCGTCCGTCGTCCTCGGCCTCCAGCGCGGC
This sequence comes from Streptomyces sp. NPDC059909, assembly GCF_042730885.1. Taxonomy (NCBI): domain Bacteria; kingdom Bacillati; phylum Actinomycetota; class Actinomycetes; order Kitasatosporales; family Streptomycetaceae; genus Streptomyces; species Streptomyces sp. NPDC059909. Next base: position 85,947 of record NZ_JBHWKX010000034.1, on the reverse strand, counting down.
GCGCACACCTGGACCGAGACGCTCCGCAGGGCCCGGCTCAACACCGAGGCCGTCACCGTCGAGCAGCTCGACGGACCGGCCGTGATGATCAAGGTCGCGGCCTTCACCAAGGGCACCGGCGAGCGCGTACGGGAAGCCGTGCGGGACGCCCCCGCGGGTGCCGGCGTCCTGCTCGACCTGCGCGGCAACAGCGGCGGCCTGGTCTCCGAGGCCGTCACCGCCGCCTCCGCCTTCCTGGACGGCGGCCTGGTCGCGACGTACGACGTGCACGGCGAGCAGAAGGCCCTGTACGCCGCCCCCGGCGGGGACACCGAGCGACCCGTCGTCGCCCTCGTCGACGGCGGCACGATGAGCGCGGCCGAGCTGGTCGCGGGGGCGCTCCAGGACCGTGGCCGCGCGGTCACCGTGGGTTCGCGCACCTTCGGCAAGGGGTCCGTGCAGATGCCGGAGCGGCTGCCCGACGGGTCCGTCGCCGAGCTCACCGTCGGTCATTACCGCACGCCGGCGGGCCGTGACCTCGACGGCAAGGGCATCACGCCGGACCTCGCGGTCAGCGAGCGGGCCGAGGAGCGGGCCCAGACGGTATTGAGTGGCCTCGGCACCCGCTCGTAGTGCGAAAATGACCGCACTATGGCAAAGGAAAAAGGGCGCAAGCTGATCGCGCAGAACAAGAAGGCGCGGCACGACTACCACATCCTCGACACCTACGAGTGCGGTCTCGTGCTGATGGGTACCGAGGTCAAGTCGCTGCGTCAGGGGCGGGCCTCGCTGGTGGACGGGTTCGTCCAGATCGACGACCACGAGGCGTGGCTGCACAACGTGCACGTGCCGGAGTACAGCCAGGGCACGTGGACCAACCACAGCGCCCGGCGCAAGCGGAAGCTCCTCATGCACCGGGAGGAGATCGACAAGCTGGAGTCCAAGTCCCAGGAGACGGGTCACACGATCGTGCCCCTGTCCCTGTACTTCAAGGACGGGCGGGCGAAGGTCGAGATCGCGCTCGCCAAGGGCAAGAAGGAGTACGACAAGCGGCAGACCCTGCGCGAGAAGCAGGACCGGCGCGAGGCGGACCGGGCGATGTCGGCGGCGCGGCGGCGTCAGCGGGCCTGACCTCGCCCGACCGGGCGGGAATAGGCTGGCACCGTCGTGCCTTGGTCACGTACGATGGAACACGTCCTCCTGGAGGGGACGTGCTTCGAGCTGTACTTAATTCAATAGTGGCAAACATGGGGATGATCGGTTTCGACAGCGGATGTCGAAGCAGGGGAAGCGTGTCGAGGAAGCGGCAATGATCTCGTAAACCATATGTCGCAACCAATAATCGCCAACACCAAGCGCGATTCCTTCGCCCTCGCTGCCTAAGTAGCGACTTGCGAAGTGTCAGCCCGGGGCTGTTCCCGACCCGGATCCTGGCATCAGCTAGGGAACTAAACCTCTGGACCCGGTCACGGGGCCTGGAGGGAAATCAAACAGTGACTGAGCCCGTCGGAGACTTGTCCGCGTGATCTCCGGGGCCGAGAAAAGCGCAGCGGACTGCACACGGAGAAGCCCTGATTCTGCACCGTTGGACGCGGGTTCGATTCCCGCCATCTCCACTGGACGGGTGGGGGCATGCCCCCACCGACCCCGTCATCCCATGTAGTCGATTGAACACAGCGGCACAGGCCCGGCAGCCACTACGGCGGCCGGGCCTTTGTCATGCCCGTACGCCGTCGGTGCGCCGACTGCCGCACGCCCGCGCACACGCCCTTGCCGACTTGGTATGGACCTGCCACGCTGCCCGGGCCATCCCCCGCTTCCCATCGGCCGCTCCCTCCTCGGAGGTATGTATGCGCCACAGATTCGTCGCGGTACTCGGGCTCCTGATCGCCTTCCTCGTCCCCACCCAGCCGCCGGCCGCCGCCGCCACGCCGCTCCAGGTGTACGGCGCCTGGCACTGCAGCGACGACGCCTGCACCTGGGGGCGCGTACGCAGCGTCGGCGAGTTCGACTCGATGAACCACTGGCTGATCGACCGCGGTGACGGAAGGCCCTCGGTCAATCTGGTCGTCCTCAGCTTCGTGGAGCCGCTGAAGCTGCTGCACCGCACGAACGACGCCACCACGGTGAACGGCGTCCCGCGCGGCATGACGCCCGAGATCGTGCAGTACTTCACCTCGCACGGGATCCGCGTGATGCTCTCCATCGGCGGCATCACCTACACCGACGAATGGGACGCGGCCCTCGCCGAGAACGCCACCCAGCTCGGATTGAACGCGGCGGCCGTCGCCCGCGACCTCGGCGTCGGCATCGAGATCGACTACGAGCAGAACACCGACCCGAACCTGGCCGGTCTGCAGTCCTTCATCGACGCGTACCGCTCCCAGCACCCCTACGACGCCACGGGCGCCGACCCCGCGGCGCGGCTGACGATCGACACGGCGGCCGGTGACCGCTGGCTCATCGCCATCAACCGCAAGGCGACCGCCGACTGGCTGCGCACGGACACACCCGTGCTCGACTACGCCAACGCGATGGTCCCGGCGCGCCAGCCGTCCGTGAGCGGCGCGATCGCCAACTGGCAGGAGCACGTGGACGGAAAGCCCCAGTACGCGCCGCCGGTTCCGCCGCTGGCGCCCGCCAAGTTCACGGGCGGGCTGTACATCGGCTACGGGCGCAGCCCGATGCCCGAGTGCACGGACTTCGCGAACTCGCTGCAGAACGCGACCGGGTCGTTCGTCCAGAACGTCGCTCCGAACGGAGCCGGGACGACGGCGGGGATGCTCGGCTTCATGTTCTGGGCCGCCGAGAAGCCGTCCGACCGGGGGCTGGGCACCCAGCCGCCGAACACCTGCGAGGGCGGGGTCGGCGCGGGCGCGACGGCGTACTCGATCCCGCTGCCGATGCCGCCGCTCAGGCAGAGCTAGGTGCTAGGGCCTGAGCCACAGGACAGGCCCGGCCGCCGGTCCACCGCGGCCGCCGTGAGCAGGGCCACGGCGGCCGCCGCGACCGGGATCCCGTAGCCCCGCACCGCCCCCACGTGCTCCACCGTCCAGCCGCCCGTCGCCGAACCGAGCGCGATCCCGCCGAGCAGCGCGGTGACGGCCAGGGTCATGCCCTCGTTCAACCGGCCCTCGGGGGTGAGGCGCTGGATCACGCCCATCCCGGTCACCATCGTCGGCGCGGTCGCCATGCCCGCGACCAGCAGCGCACCCGCGACGGCGAGCAGCGACCCGGTCGCGGCCGCGGCCAGCAGCGGCAGGGCCATCAACGCCGTCATCGCGGCGAGGCACGTCCGCAGGCCTGCCCCGCGGCGCGTCCTTCCGTACGCCAGCCCCGCCACGCACGAGCCGGCAGCCTGCAGGGCCAGCACCGGCCCCGCCGCCGGGCCGTCCGCGAACGCGATCGTGACGACCTCCATCGAGCCGAAGACCGCGCCCGTCGCGAGGAAGACCGCGAGCATCGGGACCATCCCCGGCGTGCGGACGGGCGAGCCCACGGGGGCCCGGGGGGCGACCGGCGGCTCGGTGGCGCGCTGGGCCGCGAACACCAGGACGCCCGCGAGCAGCAGCACGGCCCCGACGAGCGTGCCGGCCTCGGGGAACAGTGCCGAGCAGAGAAGGGCCGCGAGCACCGGGCCGAGCATGAAGCACAGTTCGTCGGCGGCCTGCTCGAAGGAGTTCGCGGTGTGCAGGGCCCCGGGGTCGCCCTTGAGGAGGTGGGCCCAGCGGGCGCGGGACATCCCGCCCGTGTTGGGCGTGGTGGCGGTGGCGGCGTACGCGGCGAACAGCGTCCAGTCGGGGGCGTCGTACCGCACGCACAGCAGCAGGGCGAGCGAGCCGAGCACGGCGAGCGCGGTGGCGGGGACGGCGACACGGGCCTGGCCGTACCGGTCCACGAGCCGCGCCGTCCACGGGGCGACGACGGCGGTGGCGGCGAGACCGGCCGCCGTGACGGCCCCGGCGAGCGCGTACGAGCCGCGTGCCCCCGCGATCATGATCACGGCGCTCACGCTGAACATCCCCATGGGGAGGCGGGCGATGAGATTGCCGGCCGTGAAGGCGCGGGCGCCCGGCGTGCGGAAGAGCCGGGCGTAAGGGCCCGGCGGGCGCGCGGGGTCCCGTGCGTGGCCAGGGTCCTGGAAGCCGGGCGCGAGGACCAGCGTCCCGCCGGAAGTGGTCATCTGCGAGGGTGTGTGCGGCATGGATCAAGGTTCGGTGCGAGGGCCCGTACGGGTCCAACACCTGTTCGGAACCCATTGACGCACCTGTGTTGTAAATTCGCCGGCATGCCCCAGGCCCAGGACATCGAGCCCCGGCTGCTGCGCGCCTTCGTCGCCGTCGCCGCCGAGCTGCACTTCACCCGCGCCGCCGCCCGGCTGTTCGTCGCCCAGCAGGCGCTCAGCCGGGACATCCGGCGGCTGGAGCGCGAGTTGGGCGCCGAGCTGTTCGTACGGACCACCCGGCAGGTGACGCTCACGACGGAGGGCGAGCGGCTGCTGCCGTACGCCCGGCGGGTCCTGGACGCACACGACGAGCTGGCGGCCGCCTTCGCGGACCAGGACCGGCCGCTGCTCGTCGACATCAGCGCCCCGGTCGGCACGGGATACCGGGTCCTGACGGAGACCCGTCGGGCGGCCCCCCGGCTGGAATTCGTCGCCCGCTACTTCAGCGGCCTCACGGGGGCGGCCACCGAGCTCCTCGCCGGGCGGCTCGACATCTCCTACGGCAGGATCGCCGGCCTCGCCCCGGCATTGCGCGCCGATCTGGCGCACCAGCCGGTGCGCTACGAGCGGATGGCCGTGCTGCTGCGCGACGACCATCCGCTCGCACCGCTGCCGGAAGTGCCGCTGGACGCCCTGGCGGGGGAGACCCTCTACGCGGGTGCCGGAAACCCGGCCACCGCGGAGTGGACGGACCTGGGCGCCCGGCTCTTCGAGGGCCGGGGGATCGTCATGGCCGCCCCCTTCCCGGAGATCAACGGTCAGGAGGAGTTCGTCCGGGTGGTGCGCAAACAGCGCTGGTCGGTGCTGGCGAGCACGGAGTTCCTGGCGATACCGGGCATGGTCGTACGCCCCCTGGTCGACCCCGTACCGCTGTCGCCCGTGTCGCTGGTGTGGCGGCGCGGGCTGAAGCATCCCGGGCTGGACGCGATGCGGGCGGCCGCGGCCGAACTCGCCGCGGCGGAGGGGTGGCTGAAAATGCCCCCCGGTTCCTGGCTTCCGGACACGGACCGGTCTCTTATGCCGGACAACACCTGACACAGCGACCCAACGGTCACCGGCGTGCGCTACATTCATCGTCCGGGTGCAATGTGGTAGGGGGCGCTTGGGCGGGGTGGGGGCCCGTGTCCAACGGCAGTATCCGGTCTCGTCGTGCGCACCCGGCTTCCGTTGAGTGGGGGATGTGCGTACAGCAGTGGAAAATTGGCGAGAAGACGCCCGCGTCGGGCACACCCATGAGCCCAATGACGTCACCGTGCAGCTCGACGGCCTGGGACGTCAGCTCTCCGAGCTGCCGGGCAGGCCGCAGCCGCAGGAGGGCTCCGACGGGCCGGTGTTCGTCGACGAGAGCGGTCGGCGCAGCAAGAAGTTCCGCCGCCTCGGATGGGTTCTGGTCATCGCCTGCGCCTGTTACGCCATCACGCTCGTCGTCGCCCTCATCGGCGGCAACTCGAACGCGCCCTGGCTGCTGATACCCGGCCCCGCGGACGAGAAGCCGGTCAGCGAGGTCGAGCAGCAGCCCGGCCCCTCGGACTCGCCCGCGGATCCGGCCGCCCCCGGAGGCACCCCCGGCGCCCCGGCTCCCAGCGGCTCCGACGGCACGGGCGTCCCCCGGCAGCCCGGCACCACCAACGGCCCGCGCGGCAGCGGGGATCCCACTGCCTCGGCCGACCACGGCACGACCACCGCGCCCACCGACGCGCCGGGCGGTGGCACCGGCGGTACCGGCGGCGGCCTGCCGGACCCGGGGCCCACGGCGACGGCACCTCCGGACGGCGGCACGGGCGGGCAGGAACCCCCGCCGACGACCCCCGCCCCCACGGACACCGCGACAGCACCGACGGAAGAACCCACCGAACCACCGGTGGTCGAGGGCGGCCAGCAGGCTCTGGAAGGCGCACAGTAAATGACAACCCCCCAGGGGCGGGCCGGCCGGCAGAACAGCAGACCGGCCGTGCGCCGCAGGCTGCCCATGCGCTATCTGCTGCCCTCGCTCTTCCTCGTCGCGCTGCTTGCGATGCTGATGCTGCGCGGCTACGTCCACAGCGAGATCCTCGCCGACCACCGCGTACGGCCCCCGGACGCGAGCGACCAGGTCCCCGAGAACATCCTCAACGGCGGCCCGGTCATCGACGCACGCAGCACCACGGCGCCCAAGGCGCTGCGCGTCCCCGACAAGAACCTCGTGCTGACCTTCGACGACGGCCCGGACCCGGTCTGGACGCCGAAGGTCCTCGACAAGCTGAAACAGTTCGACGCGCACGCCGTCTTCTTCGTGACCGGCACCATGGCCTCCCGCCACCCCGATCTGGTGGAGCGGATGGTCGCGGAGGGCCACGAGATCGGCCTGCACACCTTCAACCACCCCGACCTGGCCTTCCAGACGCAGGACCGTATCGACTGGGAGCTGTCGCAGAACCAGCTGGCGATCGCCGGCGCCGCCGGCATCCGGACGTCCCTTTTCCGGCCGCCGTACTCCTCGTTCTCCGACGCCCTGGACAACAAGTCCTGGCCGGTGACGCAGTACATAGGCAGCCGCGGCTACATCACCGCGTTCAACGACACGGACAGCGAGGACTGGAAGCGCCCCGGCGTCGACGCGATCATCAAGCGCGCGACCCCGGAGGGCACCAAGGGCTCCATCGTCCTGATGCACGACTCCGGCGGCGACCGCTCGCAGACCGTGGCCGCACTGGACCGCTTCCTGCCCGACATGCAGAAGCGGGGCTACCGGTTCGCCAACCTCACCGAGGCCCTCGGCGCCCCCAGCGCCCACACCCGGGTCACCGGACCGGAGCTGTGGAAGGGCAAGGCCTGGGTCGCGGCCGTCGCCGTCTCGGAGCGGACGACCGGCGTCCTGACCGTCGGCCTCGCCGTCATCGGCGCGCTCGTCCTCGCCCGCTTCGGGCTGATGCTGCTGCTGTCCTTCGGACACGCCCGCAAGGTGCGCCGCCGCCGCTTCCGCTGGGGCCCTGCCGTCACCGAACCGGTGACGGTGCTCGTCCCCGCGTACAACGAGAAGGAGTGCATCGAGAACACGGTGCGCTCGCTGATGGCCAGCGACCATCCCATCGAGGTCATCGTCATCGACGACGGCTCCTCGGACGGCACCGCCGACATCGTCGACGACATGTGGCTTCCCAACGTACGGGTCATCCGCCAGGCCAATTCCGGCAAGCCCGAGGCCCTCAACAACGGTATCCGCAAAGCCCGTTACGACATCATCGTGATGATGGACGGCGACACGGTCTTCGAACCGTCCACCGTCCGCGAGCTGGTGCAGCCCTTCGGCGACCCGAGCGTCGGCGCCGTCGCGGGCAACGCCAAGGTCGGCAACCGCGACTCCCTCATCGGCGCCTGGCAGCACATTGAGTACGTGATGGGCTTCAACCTGGACCGCCGGATGTACGACATGCTCCGCTGCATGCCCACCATCCCGGGCGCGGTCGGCGCCTTCCGCCGGGAGGCCCTCGACCGGGTCGGCGGCATGAGCGAGGACACCCTCGCCGAGGACACCGACATCACCATGGCGATGCACCGCGACGGCTGGCGCGTCGTCTACGCGGAGCGGGCCCGCGCCTGGACCGAGGCCCCCGAGTCCGTCCAGCAGCTGTGGTCGCAGCGCTACCGCTGGTCGTACGGCACGATGCAGGCGATCTGGAAGCACCGCCGCGCCCTCGTCGAGCGCGGCCCGTCCGGCCGCTTCGGCCGGGTCGGACTGCCTCTCGTCTCGCTCTTCATGGTGCTCTTCCCGCTCCTCGCCCCGCTCATCGACGTCTTCCTGCTCTACGGACTGGTCTTCGGCCCCACCCAGAAGACCGTCGTCGCCTGGCTCGGCGTCCTCGCCGTCCAGGCCGTCTGCGCCGCGTACGCGTTCCGGCTCGACCAGGAACGCATGGTGCACCTGATCTCGCTGCCCCTCCAGCAGATCCTCTACCGGCAGCTCATGTACGTGGTGCTGCTTCAGTCCTGGATCACCGCACTCACCGGCGGCCGGCTTCGCTGGCAGAAGCTCCGGCGGACGGGAGTGGTGGAGGCGCCGGGCTCGATACCGAGCCAGCGGCAGCCGAGTGCCGACCGGAGGCCCGTCGCATGACCACCCGCTCGATCGACATGGGCGGAGCGCCCCAGTCCAGGGCCCGGCACCGGGCCGACGCGGCCGCGCCGGCGGCCCCCGCGGCCGCCGCTCCGAAGCGGCCCGGCCGGGACCGCTATCTCGACCTGCTGCGCTCCATCGCCCTGGTCCGCGTTGTCGTCTACCACATCTTCGGCTGGGCCTGGCTGACGGTCCTCTTCCCCTCCATGGGCGTGATGTTCGCGCTCGCCGGCTCGCTGATGGCGCGCTCGCTGGCGCGGCCCGCGTGGGGCGTCATCCGCGGCCGTGTCCGGCGACTGCTGCCGCCGATGTGGGCGTTCTCCGCGTTCGTCCTGCCCGTGATCTTCTACTTCGGCTGGAAGCCGGTGAAGGAGGAGGGCATCTGGTGGTTCGTCAAGCTGGCCTGGTACATCGTCCCGGTCGGCGCGCCGCCGTACCCCTGGCACAGCGGTGACAAGGCGGGGCTCCTGGAGGACACCTGGGCGGTCCAGGCCGCGGGCCCGCTCTGGTACATCCGCGCCTATCTGTGGTTCGTGATCGCCTCCCCGCTGCTGCTGTGGGCGTTCCGCAGGGTGCCCTGGGCGACGCTGCTCGCCCCGCTCGCGCTCACCGCCGTCGTCGGCTCCGGAATGGTCAAGATCCCCGGCGAGACGGGCAACGCGATCACCGACTTCGCCACCTACGGCTCGTGCTGGGTGCTCGGCTTCGCCCACCAGGAGGGCCTGTTCCAGAAGGTCCCGCGCTATGTGACGGTGTCCGTGTCCGCGCTGATCATGGCCTTCGGCCTGTGGTGGGCATCGGGGCATCTGGGCGCCGACGGCTGGGACCTCAACGACATCCCGCTCGCCCAGGCGACCTGGTCGTTCGGCTTCTGCGTGATCCTGCTGACGTACTCCCCGTCCTGGCAGCAGCTCCCGGGGAAGCTCGCCCACCTCGACACCCTGGTCACCCTCTCCAACAACCGTGCCGTGACGATCTACCTCTGGCACAACCTGCTGATCATGGCGACGATCCCGATCATCGACCTCCTCTGGGAGATCCCCGGCGTCTGGCCGACGTACTCGGGATATCTGGAGAGCGCCTACACCGTCCTGATGCTGATCGTCGTCTGGCCGCTGATCGGGCTGATGATCGTCGCCGTGGGCTGGCTGGAGGACGTCGCCGCCAAGCGCAAGCCGCGCCTCTGGCCCAACGGCGCACTCCGCAGGAAGAGGCGCTCACACCAGGCCTGAGCCCCGGGTGAGAGCAAGGTTCCACGCCGGTCACCTCGCGCCACGGGGCTGAAATCCGCCGTCCCTAGCGTCGACTCCACTACCCGACACGGATGTGTGGAGGCGCGCCATGGCCGGCAGCAGCGGCGGCAGGTGGATCGAGCAGTGGGACCCTGAGGACGAGACCTTCTGGAAGGAGAAGGGGGAGCGGATCGCCCGGCGGAACCTGGTCTTCTCCGTGCTCTCCGAGCACATCGGGTTCTCCATCTGGACCCTGTGGTCGGTGATGGTCCTGTTCATGGGGCCGGAGTACGGGGTCGACCCGGCCGGGAAGTTCTTCCTGATCGCGACCGCGACCCTGGTCGGGGCCGTCATCCGGGTGCCGTACACCTTCGCGGTGGCGCGCTTCGGCGGTCGGAACTGGACCATCCTCAGCGCGCTGATGCTGCTGCTGCCCACCGGGGCCGCGTACCTGGTGATGGAGCCCGGGACGTCGTACGGGACGTTCCTGGCCGTCGCCGCGCTCACCGGCGTCGGCGGCGGGAACTTCGCCTCGTCCATGACCAACATCAACTCCTTCTTCCCGCTGCGGAAGAAGGGCTGGGCGCTCGGGCTCAACGCGGGCGGCGGCAACATCGGTGTGCCGGTGGTGCAGCTCGTCGGGCTGCTGGTCATCGGTACGGCGGGCGCCGCGCACCCGAGGATCGTGCTCGGGGTCTACATCCCGCTGATCGTGATCGCCGCGCTGTGCGCCGCGCTGTTCATGGACAACCTCGCGCCCGTGAAGAACGACACCGGGGCGGCGAAGGAAGCCGTGCGCGACCCCCACACCTGGATCATGTCGTTCCTCTACATCGGGACATTCGGGTCCTTCATCGGCTACAGCTTCGCCTTCGGGCTCGTGCTGCAGACCCAGTTCGGCCGCACCCCGCTGCAGGCCGCGTCGCTGACCTTCATCGGGCCGCTGCTCGGCTCGCTCATCAGGCCGGTCGGCGGGTCGCTGGCGGACCGCTTCGGCGGGGCGAGGATCACGCTGTGGACGTTCGCGGCGATGGCGGCAGCCACCGGGGTCGTCGTCTACGCCTCCGTGGCCGAGTCGCTGCCGGTCTTCCTGGTCGGCTTCATCGCCCTGTTCGTCCTCAGCGGGCTCGGCAACGGCTCCACGTACAAGATGATCCCCGGCATCTTCCAGGCCAAGGCGCTGGCCAAGGGCATGAGGGGCGAGGCGGCCGAGGCGTACGGGCGCAGGCTGTCCGGGGCCTCGATGGGGCTGATCGGTGCGGTGGGCGCGCTCGGCGGGCTCGGCATCAACCTCGCCTTCCGGCAGTCGTTCCTGACGGCCGGGACGGGGACGGGAGCGTTCGTCGCCTTCCTCGCCTGCTACGGGGTGTGCTTCCTGGTCACCTGGGCGGTATACCTTCGCCGGCCGGCCCCCGCGCCCGTGCCGGAGGCCACAGCCGAGGCGAAGCCGCAGCTCAGCTACGCCGAGGTGTGAGAACGAGTGCCTCGTAACGACGGGGAAACGCAGCCGAACCGAGCCCGACACGCTCTCTTGCCAGGCTCGGTCGGCATGTACGACGAACAGCGCGACGCCACTCCCGCCGTGGGGCCCCTCGCGGGCTTCACGGTCGGGGTCACGGCGGCCCGCCGCGCCGATGAACTGGGTGCGCTGCTTCAGCGCCGCGGCGCCGCCGTGCAGCACGCCCCCGCGCTGCGGATCGTTCCGCTCGCGGACGACGGCGAACTCCTCGCCGCGACCAAGGAACTCATCGCCCAGGCCCCGGACGTCGTTGTCGCCACCACCGCGATCGGCTTCCGCGGCTGGGTGGAGGCCGCGGACGGCTGGGGCTGTGGCGAGGAGCTCCTGGCCTGCCTGCGCGGGGTCGAACTCCTCGCCCGCGGGCCGAAGGTGAAGGGTGCCATCCGGGCGGCCGGCCTGACCGAGGAGTGGTCGCCGACCTCCGAGTCGATGGCCGAGGTGCTCGACCGGCTCCTCGCGGAGGGGGTCGACGGGCGGCGGATCGCCCTGCAGCTGCACGGGGAACCGCTGCCGGGCTTCGTGGAGGCGCTGCGGGCCGGGGGCGCGGACGTCGTCGTCGTACCGGTGTACCGGTGGATGCCGCCGGAGGACGTGGCTCCGCTGGACCGGCTGCTGGACGCCACCGTCACGCGGTCGCTGGACGCGCTGACCTTCACCAGCGCTCCGGCGGCGGCGTCGCTGTTCTCCCGTGCCGAGGAGCGCGGTCTGCTCTCAGGGCTGCTCGACGCCCTCGCGCACGACGTCCTTCCGGCCTGCGTCGGGCCGGTCACCGCGCTGCCGCTCCAGGCGCGCGGCCTCGACACGGCCCAGCCGGAGCGCTTCCGGCTCGGCCCGCTGGTCCAGCTGCTCTGCCTCGAACTCCCCTCACGGGCCCGGACCCTGCCGCTCGCCGGCCGCCGGGTCGAGATCCGCGGCCACGCGGTCCTGGTCGACGACGACCTCCGCCCCGTCCCGCCCGCCGGGATGTCCCTCCTCAACACGCTGGCCCGGCGCCCCGGCTGGGTGGTCTCGCGCGCCGACCTGCTCCGCGCGCTCCCGGGCGCGGGCCGCGACGAGCACGCCGTCGAGACGGCCATGGCCCGCCTCCGCACGGCACTCGGCGTCCCGAACCTCATCCAGACGGTGGTGAAGCGCGGCTACCGGCTGGCGCTGGATCCGGCGGCGGACGAGAAGTACGGGGACACGACCCCCGGCACGAAGCCCGGGGGCACCAAGGGCGCGGACGCGTAGCGCGGTTCCGGGGCACGGGCACCGCCGGCCGTCGCAGGCGCGCGCCCGCACCCGCGGGTACCGTACGGGCGTGATCGAGATCCGTGCCGTCACACCGGCCGACATCCCCGCCGTCGCGCCCGCGGTCGCCGAGGCACTCATGCGCAACAGGGCGTACATGAAGCCCTGGGAGCCGTGGCGCCCGGAGTCGTACTACACGGCACAGGCCCAGGCCGCCCGGCTCGCCGAACCCGCTGCGCGCCGGTGGCAGCTCGTCGACGGCGAACGGGTCGTCGGCCAGGCCACCCTGTCGGGGATCGCGCTGGGGCCGTTCCGGAGCGCGTCCCTCGGATACTGGGTCGATGCCGAGTACGCGGGGCGGGGGCTGGCGACACGGCTCGTCGAGGAGGTGTGCCGTGCCGCCCGCGAGGAGCTCGGGCTGCACCGCATCGAGGCCGGGACCGTGCTCACCAACGCCGCGTCCCAACGCGTGCTCGCGAAGGCCGGGTTCGAGGAGATCGGCATGGCCCCCCGATATCTCCACATCGACGGGGAGTGGCGCGACCACCGGCTCTTCCAGCGCATCCTGCACAACGATCCGCCTCCGGTATAGGGGGTTCCGGTGGCGTGCCACCACGGGCACCCTGAAGGCATGGGCATCGGCTCGTACGAGTGGCGGTTCGATTCCGGGCGCGTCTGCCTGGATCTCGCGGCGATGGATCTCGTGGCGGCGGGGCCGGACGGCCCCGAGCGGCTCGCCCGCTGGCTGCTGGCCGCCGGGCTGTTGCCGCCGGGAACGCCGACGGCGGCCGTGACGGAGCACTGGGTCCCGCCGTTCGACGAACTCGGGGACTGTGTCGCGCGTCTGGTCCACGCTCAGATCGACGGCGGGTCCGACGACGCGACGCTCGCCAGACTCAACGCGTTCGCCGCGGACGCCGCCCCGCCCGCCGTCAGAGCCGTGCGCGGCGACGACGGCGCCCTCGTACGCGCCCCGCTCGCCCGTCCCGAGTGCGCCGCGCTGCTCGCCGCCGTCGCGCGCGACGCCCTGGAGCTGCTCACCGACCCCGTCGCGCGCGCCCGGCTGCGCCGCTGCGAGGGCGACAACTGCCGTCGCGTGTACGTCGACACGTCCCGCGGGGGCCGCCGCCGCTGGTGCTCCAGCGAGGTGTGCGGCAACCGGGAGAGGGTGGCCCGCCACCGCCGCAGGACGGCCTCCGTGGCACGCGCCTGACCGGCTGCGCACGCCCAGCACCGCCGGTCCGCGAAAAAAATCCGGCCCTCGTTGAGAAGAATCCCGGACGCCTGCGTAGAGAAGGGGGACAAGCAGTCGGACAAGGGCTCGACCGGGAGGTTCCAGGTGCGCAAGGATGCCGCCGTGGCCGATGACCGTCCAGGTCGGGCCCGACATCGAAGTGAGGCACCCCGCACCGGCGCCCCCGTCCCCGACGAGGAGCTGATGCGGGCTCTGTATCAGGAACATGCCGGACCCCTCCTCGCCTATGTACTGCGTCTCGTCGCCGGCGACCGCCAGCGGGCCGAGGACGTGGTGCAGGAGACGCTCATCCGTGCCTGGAAGAACGCCGGTCAGCTCAACCGGGCCACCGGCTCTGTCCGACCCTGGCTGGTGACGGTCGCTCGCCGTATCGTCATCGACGGTCACCGCAGCCGGCAGGCCCGGCCGCAGGAGGTCGATCCGTCGCCGCTGGAGGTCATGCCCGCGGAGGACGAGATCGACAAGGCGTTGTGGCTGATGACGCTCTCGGATGCGCTCGACGATTTGACCCCGGCGCACAGGGAAGTACTCGTCGAGACGTACTTCAAGGGGCGTACGGTCAACGAGGCGGCCGAGACGCTCGGCATACCCAGCGGGACCGTGCGGTCCCGAGTTTTCTACGCATTGCGTTCCATGAAGCTCGCTCTGGAGGAGAGGGGGGTCACGGCATGAACAGGCAGGATCCGTACGGACCGTACGGGCAGTCAGGACAGTCGGAGCAGGGCTCGGTCCATGAAACCGCCGGGGCGTACGTCCTCGGCATCCTGGACGACGCGGAAGCCACTGCTTTCGAGGCCCATCTCGCGGGCTGCGACATCTGCGCCGCCCACCTCGAGGAGTTCGCGGGCATGGAGCCCATGCTGGCGATGCTCGCCGAGGCCCCGGGCGGACGGCAGTCCGCGCCGCCGGACGCGAGCGCTCTGCCGTTCGACAGCAGGATCATGGAACCCCCTCCCAGGCCGGTGGCGCCGATCCCGACCGCGCCCGCTCCCCAGATGCTGGACCGGCTGGTCGACGAGGTCGCCGTCAGGCGCGCCCGCAAGCGCCGCCGCAGCATGTACATGATCGCGGCATCGGTGGCGCTGATCATCGGCGGTCCTGCCGTCGCGGTCGTCGTCACCCAGGACGACGCCAAGGCGGGCAACGTCGCGGCGGACCCGCACCCGACCAGCCCCGCCGAGGACGCCTTCTTCAACCACATGGAGGAGAAGGTCCAGGCGACGGACGCGATCACCAAGGTCAGCGCGACCGTCGGCATGGAGAAGAAGGGCTGGGGCACCCACACGGTCCTGGAGCTCAAGAACGTCACGGGCCCGCTCAAGTGCAGTCTGATCGCGGTCTCCAAGACCGGCGAGGAGGAGGTCGTGACCTCCTGGTCGGTACCGGCGTGGGGCTACGGCATCCCGGACAGCACCCATGAGTCGGCCAAGAATCCGCTGTACGTCCACGGCGGCGCGGCCATGGAGCGCAACGACATCGATCACTTCGAGGTCCGTACGTTCGACGGCAAGCGCCTGGTGGAGGTCGACGCCTGAGCGGACTCCCGGCCACCGCCGCCTGACATAGCGGCCCCCTTCGCGTACGGTTGACGGCTGCCCAGTGCACGTCAGAAGGGGGCCTCGGTGGCCGCGCAGGAAGCCGCTGGTACCACGGTCGACACGGTCCGTGACCGCGAGATCGGTGTCGAGCAGGAACATCTGGACCAGGTGTACCGCCGCCTCGAGGAGAAGATCCACGAGGCGGAGTTCCTGATGCACGACGCCGCCAAGCGCGGCCACGTCGGCACGCCCGGCGCGCTCGCCGAGCGCGACGCCCAGGTGTTCCGGGCGGGGATCCACCTCAACCGGCTCAACAACGAGTACGAGGACTTCCTCTTCGGCCGGATCGACCTGCTGCACGGCAAGGACGGCAAGAAGGGCCCGGACGGCGCGTACACCTCGGTCGAGCCGGCCGACGACGCCGTGGGCGAGGACAACACGGCCGAGATCGCCGAGACCCTCCACATCGGCCGCATCGGCGTCCTCGACTCCGACTACGCGCCGCTGGTCATCGACTGGCGCGCCCCGGCCGCCGCACCCTTCTACCGCTCGACACCCGTCGATCCCGGTCGCGTGGTGCGCCGCCGGGTCATCCGCTCCAAGGGCCGCAAGGTCCTCGGCGTCGAGGACGACCTGATGCGCCCCGAGCTGACCGCGCGCCTCGGCGGCGCCGAGCTGCCCGTGATCGGCGACGGCGCGCTGATGGCGGCCCTCGGCCAGGCCCGCGGCCACACCATGCGGGACATCGTCGCCTCCATCCAGGCCGAGCAGGACCTGGTGATCCGCGCCCCCGCCGCCTCGGTGACGTACGTCGAGGGCGGCCCGGGCACCGGGAAGACGGCGGTGGCCCTGCACCGCGCCGCGTATCTGCTCTACCAGGACCGGCGGCGGTACGCGGGCGGCATCCTGGTCGTCTCGCCGACCCCGCTCCTCGTCGCGTACACCGAGGGCGTGCTGCCGTCGCTCGGCGAGGAGGGCCAGGTCGCGATCCGCGCCGTCGGCTCTCTGGTGGACGGCGCGGAGGCGACGACGTACGACGACCCGGCGGTCGCCCGCATCAAGGGCTCCTCGCGGATGCTGAAGGTGCTGCGCAAGGCGGCGCGCGGCGCGCTGGAGCTGGGCGACGCACCCGACCGGCTGCGGGTCGTGGCCTTCGGGCGGCGCCTGGAGCTCGAGGGCGATGAGCTCCAGCGGATCCGTCACAACGTGCTGGGCGGCACCACGCCCGTGAACCTGCTGCGGCCGCGCGCCCGCAGGCTGCTGCTGGACGCGCTGTACACGAAGTCCGGCTCCGCGACCCGGCACACGGACCCGGAGCTCGCGGCCGAGCTGCGCGCGTCCTTCGACGAGGACGTCAGCTCCGAGGACCCGTTCGTCGCGTTCCTGGACGCCTGGTGGCCCGAGCTCACGCCGCGGGGCGTCCTCGACGCGATGGCCGACGAGCGGCGGCTCGGCCGCTGGGCGCGGCGGATCCTCAACCCGGGCGAGGTGCGCCGGCTCGCGCGCAGCCTGAGGCGCGACGGCCTCTCGGTGCACGACGTGGCGATCCTCGACGAGCTGCAGGCGCTGCTCGGCACCCCGGCCCGACCGAAGAAGAAGCGCGAGCTCGACCCGCTGGACCTGCTCACCGGTCTCGAGGAGCTGATGCCGCAGCGCGAGGAGACCCAGCGCGAGCGGGCCGAGCGGCTGGCGGCGGAGCGCGTCGAGTACGCCCACGTCATCGTCGACGAGGCGCAGGACCTCACGCCCATGCAGTGGCGCATGGTCGGCCGCCGCGGCCGCCACGCCACCTGGACGGTCGTGGGCGACCCGGCCCAGTCCTCCTGGCCGGACCCGGACGAGGCTGCCGAGGCGCGCGACGAGGCGCTGGGCACCCGCCCGCGCCGCCGCTTCGAGCTGACCGTGAACTATCGCAACCCCTCCGAGATCGCCGAGCTCGCCGCCCGGATCCTTGCGCTGGCGATGCCGGGGATGCAGTCCCCGCGCGCGGTGCGCTCCACGGGCGTGACGCCGCGCTTCACCGTCGTACGGGACGATCTGGAGCGGACGGTGCGGGAGGAGGCCCGGCGTCTGCTGGACCAGGTCGACGGCACGGTGGGCGTGGTGGTGGCCATGAACCGGCGGGCCGAGGCGGCCCGCTGGCTGGCGGACCTCGGTGACCGGGTGGTGGCGCTGGGTTCGCTGGAGGCGAAGGGTCTGGAGTACGACGCGACGGCCGTCGTGTCGCCGGCCGAGATCGCCGACGAGAGCTCCGCCGGGCTGCGGGTGCTGTACGTGGCGCTGACCAGGGCGACGCAGCAGCTCACGGTGGTGTCGGCGAAGGCGGACGACCCGGACGCCGACGGCGTCCCGGACCTGCTCAGGCCCTAGGGAGCCCTTGTGGACGAGCGATCTGTGAACGGAGGCGTCCGGTGAACGAAGAGGTGGAACGGGTACTCGCGGACCGGGACGCACACATCGCCGAGCTGGGGCGCAGGACGTGCGCGCTGCTCCTGGAGAAGTCCCCGGACGCGGTCGTCACGGTGGACGGAAACCACATCGGGTTCGGCACCGGCACCGGGTACAAGGGACTGGTGTTCACGGTTGCCCCGGCGAAGGCGCACGTCACGCTGGGCATCGCGGGCGGGGCCGGGCTGCCCGATCCCGCGGGGCTCCTGGAGGGCAGCGGCAAGGTGCACCGGCACATCAAGCTGCGCGGGCCCGAAGATCTCGAGCGCCCCGAGCTGGGGCAGCTGCTGGAGGCGGCGCTCGCCGCCCGGCGTACCTAGGGCGTCCGGTCTCCGGGGCGGGCAGAGGGCCGTTCGGGGTCAACTCACCGGGCGGGGAATCACCTTCCGGGACTCTTTGTTAGCCTTGGCTGTGACACCGGCTCGATCCAAGCCCCCGGGCCCAACCTTCGTCCCTCAGAGGGACCACTTGCCGCGAGGCGAGCATGGCGGGTCGGTGTCACTCAGTTCGAGCAGGAAGAGGTCCGCGTCACCTCTGGTGGCGCGGACCTCTGCTGTTTCCCGATGGTTTCTCGTATGGTGGAAAAAGTTTTCTGAAAACAAAACGACCACTATTACCTGCTACTCGCTGGTAGGTGCGACCATCGGATGGCCCCGTCCGGCTACCGCCGGGCGAGGCGGCAGCGAAGCTAGGGAAAGCAGAGGAACTCGGACATGGCAACGGCGCCCAGCGTCTCGTACTCGATGACGGTCCGACTGGAGGTGCCCGCGAGCGGAACCGCGGTGTCCCAGCTCACCACGGCAGTCGAGTCCTCCGGCGGTTCGGTCTCCGGCCTCGACGTCACCGCGTCGGGCCACGAGAAGCTGCGCATCGACGTGACGATCGCGGCCACGTCCACGACGCACGCGGACGAGATCGTCGAGAAGCTCAGCTCGATCGAGGGCGTCGTCCTCGGCAAGGTCTCCGACCGTACGTTCCTGATGCACCTCGGCGGCAAGATCGAGATGGCGTCCAAGCACCCCATCCGCAACCGTGACGACCTCTCCATGGTCTACACCCCCGGTGTGGCCCGGGTCTGCATGGCGATCGCCGAGAACCCCGAGGACGCCCGCCGCCTGACCATCAAGCGCAATTCCGTCGCAGTCGTGACGGACGGCTCCGCGGTGCTCGGTCTCGGCAACATCGGACCGAAGGCCGCACTGCCCGTCATGGAGGGCAAGGCCGCCCTCTTCAAGCGCTTCGCCGGCATCGACGCCTGGCCCCTCTGCCTGGACACCCAGGACACCGACGCGATCGTCGAGGTCGTCAAGGCGATCGCCCCCGGCTTCGCCGGCATCAACCTCGAGGACATCTCCGCTCCCCGCTGCTTCGAGATCGAGGCGCGGCTCCGCGAGGCCCTCGACATCCCCGTCTTCCACGACGACCAGCACGGCACCGCGATCGTCGTGCTCGCCGCCCTGACCAACGCGCTTCGCGTGGTGGGCAAGGCAGTTGGGGACGTACGCGTCGTCATGTCCGGCGCCGGAGCAGCCGGTACGGCCATCCTGAAGCTGCTCATCGCCGCGGGCGTCAAGCACGCCGTCGTCGCCGACATCCACGGCGTCGTGCACGCCGGCCGCGAGGACCTCGTGGACGCCGCGCCCGAGTCGCCGCTGCGCTGGATCGCCGACAACACCAACCCCGAGGGGGTGACCGGCACCCTGAAGCAGGCCGTCGCGGGCGCCGACGTCTTCATCGGTGTCTCCGCGCCGAACGTGCTGGGTGCGGAGGACGTCGCGGCCATGGCGGACGACGCCATCGTGTTCGCGCTCGCGAACCCGGACCCCGAGGTGGACCCGGCAATCGCCCGCCAGACGGCGGCAGTTGTGGCCACCGGCCGCTCCGACTTCCCGAACCAGATCAACAACGTGCTGGTGTTCCCGGGCGTCTTCCGCGGACTCCTGGACGCCCAGTCCCGTACGGTGAACACGGAGATGATGCTCGCGGCGGCCACCGCCCTCGCGGACGTCGTCACCGACGAGGAACTCAACCCGAACTACATCATTCCGTCCGTCTTCAACGAGAAGGTCGCGGGCGCGGTTGCGGGCGCCGTCCGTGACGCCGCGAAAGCAGCCGGCGCGGGCGTGACGGCGAACACGTCGGTCTGACCCCGGCGCGTCGCAAGTCGCGGGCTCAGGAATGCCCCTCTAGGGTGGCGGTCATATGAGCCCGCGACCGGCCCGATGGCTCCGTGGAGTCTCCATCAAGTCGACGGAACGTCACCAGAACAGGCCTGTGGCGCTTTTCGTGTGACTCCGGAGGGTGCCGGATTGGCTTTCCCGCCGCTGGTGGGGGCAGGATGCCTCATTGGGCGCGAGGGTCTGACGGCAGACCCGGGTCCGGGGACTGTCCAAGGGCCCTGGCAGCATCGGCTTCGATCTCACGCCTCACAGGCAAGAAGAACACGGGAGTAACAACATGAACCGCAGTGAGCTGGTGGCCGCGCTGGCCGACCGCGCCGAGGTGACCCGCAAGGACGCCGACGCCGTGCTGGCCGCTCTCGCCGAGACCATCGGCGAGGTCGTCGCCAAGGGCGACGAGAAGGTCACCATCCCCGGCT
Organism: Streptomyces sp. NPDC059909; assembly: GCF_042730885.1. Taxonomy (NCBI): domain Bacteria; kingdom Bacillati; phylum Actinomycetota; class Actinomycetes; order Kitasatosporales; family Streptomycetaceae; genus Streptomyces; species Streptomyces sp. NPDC059909. The sequence goes on along the minus strand of NZ_JBHWKX010000034.1, from coordinate 65,829 downwards.
TCCTGACCTTCGAGCGCACCCACCGTGCCGCTCGCACCGCTCGTAACCCGCAGACCGGCGACCCGATCCAGATCCCGGCCGGCTACAGCGTGAAGGTCTCGGCGGGCTCGAAGCTCAAGGAAGCCGCCAAGGGCAAGTAAGCCTGGACGCGAAAGGGCGGCCATCCCGGGACGGGGTGGCCGCCCTTGCTTGTTTCCCGGGCCATACGGCCCCCGCAGCCCCCTGCCCTTCCCGTGACAGGGGCCGACCGGGGCTGCCCTCACGGGGTCCAGGCACCGCGTGAGTCGCCCGCGTACGGGCTCGAAGCGCGCCGGTACCGCCGGGTGGGCCCGTCCGCCGCGTGGGCCCGCGCAGGCGCCCCCAGGCCCAGGCCCGCCCGCGGAAACGTCAAGCGCCGACGAGCTGGTCCCACCAGCCCGCCGGCGCTTGACGGCAAAGAGGGGATCGGCGGCTCAGACCGCCGCCGTGCGCGGAAGCTCGACCTTCGCGCCGAGCTCCACCAGCTTCTCCATGAAGTTCTCGTAGCCCCGGTTGATCAGGTCGATCCCGTGCACCCGCGACGTCCCCTGCGCCGCCAGCGCCGCGATCAGGTACGAGAACCCGCCCCGCAGGTCGGGGATGACCAGGTCAGCGCCCTGGAGCTTCGTCGGGCCGGACACGACCGCCGAGTGCAGGAAGTTCCGCTGCCCGAAGCGGCAGTCCGAGCCGCCCAGGCACTCCCGGTACAGCTGGATGTGCGCGCCCATCTGGTTCAGCGCGGACGTGAAGCCCAGCCGCGACTCGTACACCGTCTCGTGGACGATCGACAGCCCCGCCGCCTGCGTCAGCGCCACCACCAGCGGCTGCTGCCAGTCGGTCTGGAAACCGGGGTGCACGTCCGTCTCCAGGGCGATCGCGTTCAGCGAGCCGCCCGGGTGCCAGAAGCGGATGCCCTCGTCGTCGATCTCGAAGGCGCCGCCGACCTTCCGGTACGTGTTCAGGAAGGTCATCATCGAGCGCTGCTGCGCGCCGCGCACGTAGATGTTGCCCTCGGTCGCCAGCGCCGCCGACGCCCAGGACGCCGCCTCCAGACGGTCGGGGAGCGCCCGGTGGGTGTAGCCGCCGAGGCGGTCGACACCGGTGATCCGGATCGTCCGGTCGGTGTCCATCGAGATGATCGCGCCCATCTTCTGCAGGACGCAGATGAGGTCCTCGATCTCCGGCTCCACGGCCGCGTTCGACAGCTCCGTGACGCCCTCCGCCAGGACCGCAGTCAGCAGCACCTGCTCGGTCGAGCCGACCGACGGGTACGGCAGCCGGATCTTGCACCCGCGAAGCCTCTGCGGAGCCTCCAGGTACTGTCCGTCCGCCCGCTTCTCGATCTTCGCGCCGAACTGCCGCAGCACGTCGAAGTGGAAGTCGATCGGCCGGCCGCCGATGTCACAGCCGCCGAGACCGGGGATGAAGGCGTGGCCGAGCCGGTGCAGCAGCGGGCCGCAGAAGAGGATCGGGATCCGTGAGGATCCCGCATGGGCATCGATGTCAGCGACGTTCGCGCTCTCGACATGCGTCGGGTCGAGCACCAGCTCGCCGGGCTCGTCGCCGGGTCGCACCGTCACACCGTGCAACTGCAGCAGCCCTCGTACCACCCGCACGTCGCGGATGTCGGGCACGTTGCGCAGCCGGCTCGGCTCGCTGCCGAGCAGCGCGGCGACCATAGCCTTCGGCACCAGGTTCTTGGCGCCGCGGACGCGGATCTCGCCCTCCAGCGGGGTTCCACCGTGGACAAGCAGTACATCGTCTGTGCCGGTCATGAATCTCGCGTTCCGGAGGGGGTCCCCCCAGCGGAGCGAGGGGAGGTCGGTCAGGGGCCAGGGAAAAGGTTAAGGCCCTCCTACCCCTGCTTAGTAAGGCCAATGACGCCCCGTTCACGTAATGAATTCGACACAATACGTTCTGTTCGGACGAGCCTGCGGACCGTCACCATCCGCTTGTGGTGGCCGCCGCGCGCTCCCGTTGCCGCGGTGCGCCCTGAGCTGCGTCGGTTCACACTCCGCCGCTCGCCCCCCGCGGAGGGCGAAGATGCGGGATCATGTGTCGCATGACCGAGGTGTCCTCCCTCACAGGGCGGCTGCTCGTCGCCACTCCGGCCCTCGCGGACCCGAACTTCGACCGCGCGGTGGTGCTCCTGCTCGACCACGACGAGGAGGGCTCACTCGGTGTGGTCCTCAACCGGCCCACGCCGGTCGGCGTGGGCGACATTCTTGAGTCCTGGGCGGACCTGGCCGGCGAGCCCGGCGTGGTCTTCCAGGGCGGCCCCGTATCCCTCGACTCCGCGCTCGGCCTGGCCGTCATCCCCGGCGACGAGGGCCCGCTCGGCTGGCGGCGCGTGTACGGCGCGATCGGCCTCGTCGACCTGGAGGCCCCGCCCGAGCTGCTCGCGTCCGCCCTCGGCTCGCTGCGGATCTTCGCCGGGTACGCGGGCTGGGGCCCCGGCCAGCTGGAGGACGAGCTCACCGAGGGTGCCTGGTACGTCGTCGAGTCGGAGCCCGGCGACGTGTCGTCGCCCAGCCCCGAGAACCTGTGGCGGTCGGTCCTGCGCCGCCAGCGGAACGAGCTCGCGATGGTCGCCACGTACCCGGACGACCCGTCGCTCAACTGAATCCGCCGCCCTTCAGTACCCTTGGCACTTATGAGCACTCTCGAGCCCGAGCGCGGGGCAGGTACGGGCACCCTCGTAGAGCCGACACCGCAGGTGTCGCACGGCGACGGCGACCACGAGCGCTTCGCCCATTACGTCCAGAAGGACAAGATCATGGCGAGCGCCCTCGACGGCACTCCCGTGGTGGCACTGTGCGGAAAGGTCTGGGTGCCGGGGCGTGACCCCAAGAAGTACCCGGTCTGTCCCATGTGCAAGGAGATCTACGAGTCCATGGGCTCCGGCGGGGACAAGGACAAGGGCGGCAAGGACAAGTAACCGGTCACCGGTAACCGCTGACCGGTCCGGTTCTGCCGGTCCTCCCGGTCCTTCCCGTTGTGCGACGGCCCCCGGGGCGCGCTGAGGCGCGCCCCGGGGGCCGTTTGCCGTTGCACGGGGTGCATCTGCCGGTCACAGAGTGGTTGAGACCTCTTGTCGGCGTGTTGGGGTCGCCCTAACCTCCTGCGTGTTGTGCAGTACGAAACGAACGTTGCGTATGCTGCAACGCACAGAGTGGGGGAGGACCCTCAGTGAAGCTCTCTGCCCGAATCGCCGCCCCGGTCACCGCACTTGCCCTCGCCGGTCTCACCGCCACCGCGTGCGCCCCGCAGACCTCCGACGCCGGCGCGAAGACCGACGAGAAGAGCGGCACGCTCCGCGTCTGGCTCTTCCAGGAGGTCAGCAACAAGCCCAAGGAGCAGGTCGTCGACGCGGCGATCGCGTCCTTCCGCGCCCGGCACAAGGGCGCGAAGGTCGAGGTCGAGTACATACCTGTCGACACCCGCGCCCAGCGCATCAAGGCGGCCTTCAACGACCCCAAGAGCGCGCCGGACCTGATCGAGTACGGCAACACCGACACCGCCGGGTACGTCGAGGACGGCGGACTCGCCGACATCAGCGATGAGTTCGGCACCTGGGCCGAGGCGAAGGACACCGACCCGACCGCGAAGCAGTCCGTGACGGTGGACGGCAAGGTGTACGGGGCCCCGCTCTTCGTCGGCGTCCGCGCGCTGTACTACCGGACCGACGTCTTCGAGGAGCTCGGCGTCCAGCCCCCCAAGACCCAGGCGGAACTCGTCTCCACCGCCAAGAAGATCCACAAGGCGAAGCCCGAGCTGTACGGGATCGCCGTCGGCGGCGCGTACACGTACGGGGCGATGCCCTTCATCTGGGCGAACGGCGGCGAACTCGCCGAGAAGCAGGGCGCATCGTACAAGTCCGCCATCAACAGCCCGGCCGCGCGCAAGGGCATCGAGTCCTACACCTCGCTCTTCGGCGACGACAACTGCCCCGCCGCGAAGTGCGCGTCGATGGGCGGCAACGCGACGGTGACCGCCTTCGCCTCCGGCACGGCGGCGATGGCGATCGGCGGCGACTTCAGCCACGCGGCGGTCGAGGCGGGGACGGTGAAGGGCGAGTACGCGGTCGTCCCGCTGCCGGGCGTCACGGCCGGCTCGATCGCTCCCGCCTTCGCGGGCGGGAACAACCTCGGTGTAATGAAGAGCAGTTCGCACCGGACACTGGCAGTGGAGCTCATGAAGTCGCTGGCCAGCAAGGAGACGCAGGCCAAGCTCTTCGACGCGATGGGCTTCCTGCCGACGTACACGGACGTCCGGGCGGACGCGGCGACGAAGGAGCCCTTCGTGAAGCCCTTCATCGACACTCTCGCCGCCGACACCAAGTTCGTCCCCGCGTCGCCCGGCTGGGGCCGGATCGACGCGTCGCTCGTCCTGCCGACGATGTTCCAGGAGATCGTCAGCGGCAAGAAGAACGTGGCGACGGCGTCGGACGACGCGGCGAAGAAGATGGACGCGGCGTTCACGTCGGCGGGCTGAACACCATGACGCACCGCACGACGGGGACCCCCGAAGCCCCCGAGCCCGCCCTGCCCGGCGACTCCGGCGACTCCGGCGGAACCGCCTCCGCCCCGCCGGCACCGGACACCGACGCGGCGACTCCGCCCGACCCGAGCGGCCACGCAGAACAACCCGGCGCCGGTGCCGGGCCCGCGGTCCCGTCGGCCACGCCGGACGTTCCCTCTGCGCGGCCGGGTTCCACGGATCCGGGGTCCTCACGGTCGGAGGCCGCGGAAGCGGGGTCCACACGACCGGGCCCCGCGGGCCCGGGGTCGTCGCGACCGGAAGCCGCGGCCCCTCGCAGGGGTGGCCGGGCGTTGCCCGGACCGCGCGGGCGGAGCGCCGCTGGGACGGGGGCCGACCCGCTGCCGGGCGCGGTCGCCGGACCCGAGGCCTCGCGGCCGGCGGCCGTGGAACCCGGCGCAGGTGGGCGCGCGGTCGTCGGCGGCGCGCGCCGGTCCTCGGGGGCACACCGATCTGGTGCGGCCCGGACCGGGGACGCGACCGCGGACGGCTCCGGCAGCAGTGCCAATGCCAGCACCACCGCCGCCGGTTCCGGTTCGGGCTCGCCGCATGTGGCAGCCGCGGCGCCGGACGCATCCGCCGGACCGGAGGCCCTGGCCCCCGGAGTCCGTAAGGCGCCCGGGGATGCGCCCCCGGGTCCGCAGGACCGGCGCACCGCGCGGCGTGGGCCGGGACCGGGGCGTGGCGGATGGACCCCGTGGATGTACCTCGCGCCCGCGCTCGTCGTGCTGGGCGGGCTGCTCGTCTACCCGATCTACCAGCTCGGGCTCATCTCGTTCCTGGAGTACACCCAGGCCCAGGTCAGCGGCGGCGAGCCGACCTCCTTCCAGGGCTTCGGCAACTACACCGCCCTGTTCGGCGACAGCCAGTTCTGGCAGGTCCTCCTCGCCACCGTCGTCTTCGCCGCCGCGTGCGTCGTCGCCACCCTCGCCGTCGGGTGCGCCCTCGCCGTACTGCTCACCCGCATCCGCGCCGTGCCCCGCCTCGCGCTGATGCTGGCCGCGCTGGGGGCGTGGGCGACGCCCGCGGTCACCGGTTCGACGGTCTGGGTCTTCCTCTTCGACCCCGACTTCGGCCCGGTCGACAAGGTGCTCGGGCTCGGCGACTTCTCGTGGACGTACGGCCGCTACAGCGCCTTCGCCCTCGTCCTCTTCGAGGTCGTGTGGTGCTCGTTCCCGTTCGTGATGGTGACGGTGTACGCCGGTATCAAGGCCATCCCGGGCGAGGTCCTCGAAGCCGCCGCGCTGGACGGCGCCTCGCAGTGGCGGATCTGGCGCTCCGTCATGGCGCCGATGCTGCGGCCCATCCTGGTCGTGGTGACGATCCAGTCGATCATCTGGGACTTCAAGGTCTTCACGCAGATCTACGTGATGACGAACGGCGGCGGAATCGCCGGCCAGAATCTCGTCCTCAACGTGTACGCCTACCAAAAGGCCTTCGCGTCCTCGCAGTACAGCCTCGGCTCGGCGATCGGCGTCGTGATGCTGCTGATCCTGCTCGCCGTCACGCTGGTCCATCTGCGGCTGCTGCGCCGCCGGGGGGAGGAACTGTGAGCGCGCTCTCCACGCGTATCCGCATCCACAAACCATGGCGCCTCGCCGCCGAGGCGACCGCTCTGCTCATCGCGGCCGTCGTTGCCTTCCCCCTCTACTGGATGGTTCTCTCCGCCCTCAAACCGGCCGGCGAGATCCAGTCCACCGAGGCCCGCCCCTGGACGCTCTCCCCGTCCCTCGACTCGTTCCGCCGCGTCTTCGAACAGCAGGAATTCGGCCGCTATTTCCTCAACAGCGTTTTCGTGGCCGGAGCCGTCGTCATCGCCTCCGCGCTCATCGCCTTTCTCGCGGCGACGGCCGTGACCCGTTTCCGTTTCCGGTTCCGCACCACCCTGCTGATCATGTTCCTGGTCGCCCAGATGGTGCCGATCGAGGCACTGACCATCCCGCTCTTCTTCCTGATGCGGGACTTCGGGCAGCTCAACACCCTCGGCGCGCTGATCCTGCCGCACATCGCCTTCTCCCTCCCGTTCGCGATCTGGATGCTCCGAGGCTTCGTCAAGGCGGTCCCGGAGGCGCTGGAGGAGGCCGCGTACATCGACGGCGCGAGCCGCACCCGCTTCCTCTGGCAGATCCTCTTCCCGCTGGTCTTCCCGGGGCTCGTCGCGACGAGCGTCTTCTCGTTCATCTCGACGTGGAACGACTTCCTCTTCGCGAAGTCGTTCATCATCAGCGACACCTCGCAGTCGACCCTGCCGATGGCACTGCTGGTCTTCTTCAAGCCGGACGAGAACGACTGGGGTGGGATCATGGCCGCGTCGACCGTGATGACGATTCCCGTGCTCGTCTTCTTCGTACTCGTACAGCGGCGTCTGGTCTCCGGGCTGGGCGGCGCGGTGAAGGACTGACGCAATGACCCATGCGGAACTGATCCCGGCGCCCACGCGCATCGACGGCCCGTACCGCTGCGGGTTCGTGATGGACGAACGCACCGCCATCAGTGCCGGGCCGGGCACGGAGACCACGGAGCGCTGGCTGCGCGCCACCGTCGGCGCCGCCGTCGGACTGCCACTGCGGCCCGCGCCCGACGGGATGCGGAGCAACACCGTCACCCTGCGGGTCGACGACACCCTGCGGCCCGAGGCGTACCGGCTCACGGTGACCTCGGCCGTGGGCATCGAGATCGCCGGAGGTGACGCGGCGGGCGTCTTCTGGGGTGCTCAGACGCTGCGTCAGCTGCTGGGCGCCGACGCCTTCCGCCGGGCACCCGTGGCCCGCAAGGCGACCGTGGGCATCCCGGACCAGGTCATCGAGGACTCGCCCCGCTTCCACTGGCGCGGCCTCATGCTCGACGTCTCCCGCCACTTCCTCCCCAAGGACGACGTCCTGCGCTACCTCGACCTCCTCGCCGCCCACAAGCTCAACGTCTTCCACTTCCATCTCACCGACGACCAGGGCTGGCGCATCGAGATCAAGCGCCATCCGCGCCTCACCGAGGTCGGCGCCTGGCGGTCGCGCACGAGATGGGGGCACCGGGCGTCCGACCTCTGGGACGAGAAGCCGCACGGGGGCTACTACACACAGGACGACATCCGCGAAATCGTCGCGTACGCCGCCGAGCGGCACATCTCCGTCGTCCCGGAGATCGACATCCCGGGCCACTCGCAGTCCGCCATCGCCGCGTACCCGGAACTGGGCAACACCGACGTCGTCGACACGACCGCCCTTGCTGTCTGGGACAACTGGGGTGTCAGCCCGAACGTACTCGCTCCCACCGACGCCACCCTCCGCTTCTACGAAGGGGTCTTCGAGGAGATCCTCGACCTCTTCCCGGCCGCGACCTCGCCGTTCGTCCACATCGGCGGCGACGAGTGCCCCAAGGGCCAGTGGAAGGCGTCCCCGGCCGCCCAGGCCCGCATCAAGGAGCTCGGCCTCGCCGACGAGGACGAGCTGCAGTCCTGGTTCATCCGGCACTTCGACAGCTGGCTGACCGCCCGCGGCCGCCGCCTCATCGGCTGGGACGAGATCCTCGAAGGGGGCCTCGCGCCCGGCGCCGCGGTCTCGTCCTGGCGCGGGTACGCCGGCGGGATCGCCGCCGCCCGCGCGGGCCACGACGTCGTCATGTGCCCCGAGCAGCAGGTCTATCTCGACCACCGGCAGGCGTCGGGCGACGACGAGCCGATGCCCATCGGGTACGTACGCACCCTGGAGGACGTCTACCGCTTCGAGCCCGTCCCGCCGGAGCTGGCCGGCACCGCGGAGGCCGCCCACGTCCTCGGTACCCAGGCCAACGTCTGGACCGAGGTCATGCAGGACCGCTCCCGCGTCGACTACCAGGTCTTTCCGCGCCTTTCCGCCTTCGCCGAGGTCGCCTGGTCCGCCCTCCCCGCCCCCGCCGACCGTGATCTCGCGGACTTCGAGCGGCGAATGGTGGCCCACTACAAGCGCCTTGACGCGCTCGGCGTCGACTACCGGCCGCCCGGTGGCCCGTTGCCGTGGCAGAAGCGCCCGGGTGTGATCGGACGCCCGATCGAGGGGGCGCCCCCAATCGTGTGAGCCAGGCCACAAGATGGTGTCCCGCGCGGCGGTCCCTGGGACCGTGGGGGCCGCACGGAAAAGTCGTACAAGGAACGCCGATGAGTGGCAATCCACCTGGTACGGCGATGCTGTACCAAACCGGACGAACAGCCGTCTTCGGGATTTCCTGGACGGATGCGCCCTTCGCGGACCCTCGCGTCGGACCGCTCGGAAGATGTGCCAGAGTTGCCACGTCCGGGCTGTGAGCACGTACGGTACGGCAACACAGGCGGACAGCCGGGACACCGGGAAGGGGCAGCTGGGTTGACCACGCACGCACCGCAGGCGGCGCAGTCCGTGACGCTGCCGGCCTCGCTCGACGAGGCCGTGGCGGCGCTCACCGCCATGCCCGCCGCCGTGCCGGTCGCAGGCGGTACGGATCTGATGGCGGCCGTCAACAAGGGCCGGCTGCGGCCCGCGGGCCTCGTCGGTCTCGGCCGCATCAACGAGATCCGCGGCTGGCAGTACCAGGACGGCCACGCGCTGCTCGGCGCCGGCCTCACCCACGCCCGGATGGGCCGGCCCGACTTCGCCGCGCTCATCCCCGCGCTCGCCGCCTCCGCGCGCGCCGCCGGCCCGCCGCAGATCCGCAACGCGGGCACGCTCGGCGGCAACATCGCCACCGCCGCCCCGACCGGCGACACCCTGCCCGTGCTCGCCGCCCTGGAGGCGGACCTGGTCATCGCGGGCCCGGGCGGCGCCCACCGCGAGATCCCGGTCTCCCATCTGCTGGCGGGCCGGGAGATGCTCGGCCCGGCCGAGCTGATCGGCTTCGTCCGCGTACCGCTGCTGCACGCCCCGCAGGTGTTCGTCAAGGCCACAGGCCGCACCGGCCCCGGCCGCGCATCGGCGTCCGTCGCCGTCGTCCTCGACCCGGCGCGGCGCGGGGTGCGCTGCGCGGTCGGCGCGATCGCGCCGATGCCGCTGCGTCCGCTGGAGGCCGAGCGCTGGATCGCGTCCCTCATCGACTGGGACGGCGAGCGGGGGCTGCAGCCCGAGGCGCTGACCGCCTTCGGCGAGTACGTGGCCGCGGCCTGTATCCCGGACCCGCAGGGCGACGAACAGATGCCGCCCGCGATCCTGCACCTGCGGCGCACGGTCGCCGCGCTGGCCCGACGAGGACTGGGGAGGGCGCTGTCGTGAGCACGGACGAGAACGCCTCGCAGCAGCCGCAGCAGCGGGAGGGCGGTGGCTGGCAGCCCACCCCGCAGGGTGAGTACGACTCCGACGCGACGGCCTTCGTCCAGCTGCCGCCCGAGGGCCTGTTGGACGCGCCTCTCGCGGCGCCCGGGCACGGCTACGTGCCGCCGCAGATCACGCCGCTGACCCCCGCGCCCGGCACGGACCCGGCGGCGACGGGCGCATGGATGGTGCCGCCGCAGGGCGAGCCCGCCGCGCAGCAGCAGGACCCGCACGCGACGGGCCAGTGGACCTTCCCGGAGGCGCAGACCGAGCCGGTCGCCGACGGGCCGGCCGAGCTCACCGGCCAGTGGACGATCCCCGTGGCGCAGGGGGACCTTCCGGACGAGTCGGGCGAGTTCACGACGTCGGTGCTGGCGTCCCAGTGGGGTGGCGGTGCTCCTCCGGCCACGCTGCCGGGCGGCGCGGCCGCACCCTGGGCGACCGGGACGGACCCCGTGGCCGAGGACCCCGCGACGTCGGCGTCGTACCCGGCGACGCTGCCGGGCGGGGCGCCCGCGCCCTGGGCGACGACGCCGCAGGAGCCGGCCGAGGCGGCCGCGGCCGCCGCCGAGCCCGGGGCCTCCGTACCCATGGCTGCGGCCCCGGAAGCGGAACCGCAGCCCGAGCCGACGCCGGCTCCGGAGCCCGAGCAGCGTTCGGAGCGGCCGTCCGATGGCGCACCGGCAGAGGGCCAGGCAGCCGCCCGGCCAGAGGCCTCGGCGGAGGCCCCGGCCACCAGCACCCTCGGCAGCGACGAGCACCCCCACACCTCGTACGTCCTGAGCGTGAACGGCGCCGACCGCCCCGTGACGGACGCCTGGGTCGGCGAATCCCTGCTCTACGTGCTGCGCGAGCGCCTCGGTCTCGCGGGCGCTAAGGACGGCTGCTCGCAGGGCGAGTGCGGCGCGTGCAACGTCCAGGTCGACGGCCGGCTGGTCGCGTCCTGTCTCGTTCCCGCGGCCACGGCGGCGGGCTCCGAGGTCCGTACGGTCGAGGGCCTCGCCGTCGACGGCGAACCGTCCGACGTCCAGCGGGCCCTCGCCAAGTGCGGTGCCGTCCAGTGCGGCTTCTGCATTCCCGGCATGGCCATGACCGTCCATGACCTGCTGGAGGGCAACCACGCCCCCACGGAGCTGCAGACCCGCCAGGCGCTGTGCGGCAACCTCTGCCGCTGCTCGGGCTACCGCGGTGTGCTCGACGCCGTGCGCGAGGTCGTCGCGGAGCGCGAGGCGAGTGCCGCCGCGGCCGCCACCACCGAGCCCGGCCAGCCCGCCGACGAAGCCGCGCGCATCCCGCACCAGGCGCCCCCCGGGGCCGGTAGTGTGCAGCCCCACCCGCACGACGGAGGCATGGCGTGAGCAACGACGCGGCCACTGCGCCCACCGCGGCCACCGCGACGCCCCAGGGGGTCGACGACCCCCACCAGGAGCCGCCCGCCCACGGCCTCGGTGCCTCGCTCCCGCAGGCCGACGCACGCGCCAAGACCGAGGGCACGTTCCCGTACGCCTCCGACCTGTGGGCCGAGGGCCTGCTGTGGGCCGCGATCCTGCGCTCCCCGCACCCCTATGCCCGTATCACCGCGATCGACACCTCCGGCGCGACCGAGATGCCGGGCGTACGAGCGGTCATCACGCACGCCGACGTCCCCGGCGACTCGGCGTACGGCCGGCGTATCGCGGACCGGCCCGTCTTCGCGTCCGAGACCGTCCGCCACCACGGCGAGGCGATCGCCGCCGTCGCGGCCGACCATCCCGACACGGCCCGCCTCGCCGCCGCGGCGATCACGGTCGAGTACGAGGTCCTCGAACCCGTCACCGACCCCGAGAAGGCCTTCGCCGCCGACCCTCTCCACCCCGACGGCAACCTGATCCGCCACATCCCGCTCAGCTTCGGCGACCCCGAGGTGACCGGGGAGACGATCGTCGAGGGCCTGTACCGGATCGGCCGCCAGGACCCCGCCCCCATCGGTGCGGAGGCCGGCCTCGCCGTGCCGCGCCCCGACGGCGGCGTCGAGATCTACACCGCGTCCACCGACCCCCACACGGACCGCGACCTGGCGGCGGCCTGCTTCGGGCTGTCGCCGGAGCAGGTGAAGGTCGTCGTCACGGGCGTTCCGGGCGCGACCGGTGACCGCGAGGACCCGGGCTTCCAGATCCCACTCGGCCTGCTGGCCCTGAAGACCGGCTGCCCGGTCAAGCTCACGGCCACCCGCGAGGAGTCCTTCCTCGGCCACGCCCACCGCCACCCCACCCTGCTGCGCTACCGCCACCACGCGGACGCCGAGGGCAAGCTCGTGAAGGTCGAGGCCCAGATCCTGCTCGACGCGGGCGCCTACGCCGACGCCTCGTCGGAGTCGCTCGCCGCCGCCGTGGCCTTCGCCTGCGGCCCGTACGTCGTGCCGCACGCCTTCATCGAGGGCTGGGCCGTACGCACCAACAACCCGCCCTCCGGCCATGTGCGCGGCGAGGGCGCGATGCAGGTGTGCGCCGCGTACGAGGCCCAGATGGACAAGCTGGCCGCGAAGCTGGGCCTGGACCCCACCGAGGTCCGCCTCCGCAACGTCCTCGCGACCGGCGACATTCTCCCCACCGGCCAGACGGTCACCTGCCCGGCGCCCGTCGCCGAACTGCTGCAGGCCGTACGCGACTTCCCGCTCCCCCCGCTCCCCATGGACGCCCCGGAAGAGGCCTGGCTCCTCCCCGGCGGCCCCGAGGGCGCGGGCGAACCGGGCGCCGTGCGCCGCGGCGTCGGCTACGCACTCGGCATGGTCCACATGCTCGGCGCCGAGGGCGCGGACGAGGTCTCGACGGCGACGGTCAAGGTCCAGGACGGCGTCGCGACCGTCATCTGCGCGGCCGTGGAAACCGGCCAGGGCTTCTCCACCCTCGCCCGCCAGATCGTCCAGGAGACGCTCGGCATCGACGAGGTCCACGTCGCCTCCGTCGACACCGACCAGCCCCCGGCGGGCCCGGCCACGCACGGCCGCCACACCTGGGTCTCGGGCGGCGCCGTCGAACGCGCGGCCAAGATGGTCCGTACGCAGCTTCTGCAGCCCCTGGCCCACAAGTTCGGCATGTCCACCGAGCTGCTCCAGATCACCGACGGCAAGATCACGTCGTACGACGGCGTCCTCTCGACGACCGTCACCGAGGCCATGGACGGCAAGGAACTCTGGGCCACGGCCCAGTGCCGCCCCCACCCCACCGAACCCCTCGACGACCACGGCCAGGGTGACGCCTTCGTCGGCCTCGCCTTCTGCGCCATCCGCGCGGTCGTCGACGTCGACATCGAACTCGGCTCCGTCCGTGTCGTCGAGATCGCCGTCGCCCAGGACGTCGGCCGCGTCCTCAACCCGGCCCAGCTGTCCGCCCGCATCGAGGCGGGCATCACCCAGGGTGTCGGCACGGCCCTCACCGAAAACCTCCGCACCGCCCGCGGCCTCGTCCGCCACCCCGACCTCACGGGCTACGCCCTCCCGACCTCCCTCGACGCCCCGGACATCCGCATCGTCAAACTCGTCGAGGAACGCGACGTGGTGGCCCCCTTCGGCGCGAAGGCCGCCAGCGCGGTCCCGGTCGTCACCTCCCCGGCGGCCGTCGCCTCAGCGGTCCGCGCGGCCACGGGCCGCCCGGTCAACCGCCTCCCGATCAGGCCGCAGGCGGCGGTCGCGGTGCCCAACTCGTAGCCGTGTGATCCGCGTTGCACATGCAATGCCGAGGTGCGCGATGTCACTGATGGTGACTACAGTGATCACCGAAGCTTTGTGTGTTGGACGGGGAGGGGTCGTTTCGCATGGCGACTGACTGGGATGCGATGTCGGGCGCGGAACGTTCGCTGAGGGCGGTCAACCCCACGATGGCTTCAGCGCTTTACGACCCCGAGTCCATGCGGGACTTCAAGGTCCGCGTCGACGACCTCATCACCAAGCTCACCGAGTCCCCGGCCGGGGCCGGGAACGTCGCGTCGGATCCTGTGGCCCGCGCCCAGTTCGGCGGCGGCGGCGCGGCCTGGGTCGAGGCGTCAGGCCTCTTCACCGCGTACGGAACCGTGATTGCGGAGCTGAAGAAGCTGTCGGGGCTGCTCGCGGACTGTCTGGCGGGCATGGGAATTGCGGTCGTCGCCTCCAAGGACGGCATCGAGACGGTGGACGACGACATCCGCCGGAAGATGATCGCCATCAACGAGCGCACGAGCGAAGCCAAGGTCGCGGCCGAACGGCAGGCCGAGCAGGAGCGCCGGGCGAAGGAGACGGGGGAGCAGCAGCCGCAGCCCCAGCCCAGCGAGACCGCCGGTGGCGACGGCAATCTCCAGTAGCGGCTCGAGCGGTTTGACTGACGATTCCAGGGCCTACGGGGGCCACGGGGATAGAAGAGGCAGCAGATGCAACACGACGACGGCGACGGGTGCGGGGCGTGACCGACTTCAGCGGAATGTCTCACGAGCAGATGCTGGCGTGGGTGGACGAGGCCAGCAGTTTCTACGTCCAGTCCGCCGCGGACAAGCTGTCGATGGCCGCCGGCGAACTGCGCGACATCGCGCAGCAACTCCAGTTCCGCCCGGAACGGGTGGAGTGGAAGGGCGAGGCGTTCCAGGAGTTCAAGGACTGGGGCGCGGGCCTGGCCAGCGCGACGTACCGCCTCGCGGACTACAGCGAGAACGCGTCGAAATGGATGAGCCAGGCGTCCGAGGCGATCGCCGTCGCCCAGAGCGCCATCCCGCGCTACGCCTCCCATGCGCAGGCCAAGGAGAACCTGGAGGCCGCTCACCAGTACCACAACGACCCGGATGCGGGGCGTGTGGCACAGAACGCCCGGGCATCCATGGCGACGTCCGAGGATGCGAAGGCCATCGCGTTGAAGGAGGAGGCGAACCGTCAGGCCGCGGTGGACGAGATGGTGAAGCTGTCGCAGGCTTACCAGCAGTCCAAGACCCAGATGGAACGTGTGGAGGTGCCGGTTTTGCCGCCGCCGCCGGGTGCGTTTGTGCCGGAAGGCATGGACGCCCGTGGCGACTCTGGGTACATCCAGCCCTCAGCCACTAGCGATAGCGGAACTGTCGGCGGTTCCGGAGGGGGTGCCACCCGTTCCCAGGACAGCGGGTCGACGGCGGAGGTCGGCAGGAGCAATGCGGGCGGGGTGGTGCACCCCGAGCAGCCCGTGGGCCTAGGCATCGACAGCGTTGGCACCTTGCCCCCGCCGACGACGACCCCGCAGGTGTCGTCGGCCTCTCAGCCTCCTGTCGCCAAGCCGGACAGCGGGCTGGTACCTCCGGTTGGCATCACCCCTGGAGTCGCCCGCCCGACGACGGGTGGACCCCCCGTAGGCCGCGGTACGTCAGTCGGCCCGCGTTCTCCGCTGCTGCCCAGCGGTCGCAGTGGCCTTGGTGTCGGTGGTCCGCTGGGAACAATGCCTCGCGACGGCGGGATCACGGGCGGCCGTCCGGTTCCGCCAAGTACCGGTCGGCCGGTAGCAGGCATCCCGCGCGGCACCGTGATCGGCGCCGAGGGCGGCACGGGCCGTGGACCGATGGGGCATGGTGGCGGTATTGGTGGCGGTATTGGTGGCGGCAGTATGGGGGCCGGCCAGAGCGGCGTCAGCGGAGGACGTCGTCTCGCGATGGAGACCGGTGGCATTGTCGGTGGTCGCCCCCAGCAGGTCGGCGCGGTGAGCGCCCGGCCGTTCACGCCGGGCGGGTCCGGCCTGGTGCGTGGTGTGGCGCCAGGTGGCGCCTCCCGAGGTGGAGCTGGACCGATGGGGCGTGGCGGTGCCAGGCCTGCGGATACTCGCGGTACGGATTCGCGCCGTGAGGACGGCTATGGAGAACGCCCGGACTACCTCGTCGAAGACGAGGAGACGTGGCAGCAGGGCAGCCGTCGAGTCGCGCCGCCCGTCATCGACTGAGTTTTACGAGGACATAGATGCGTACCAGCAGGGATCGTGGTCGGGCAGTCGCTTCGGCAGCTCTGGGGATGCTGCTGGTGGGCATCGCATCCATTCCGGCGTATGCGGAGACGATCCGCTCCAGGCAGTGGCATCTGGACATCATGGGTGCCGAAAAGATCTGGAACGTCAGTACGGGCAAGGGCGTCACCGTCGCTGTGATCGACACTGGTGTGGACAAGAACAACCCGGATCTCCTAGGGCAAATTCTTGACGGCAAGGACTTTGCGCCTGACAAGCCGGGCGATGAGCACACGGATTACATGGGGCATGGCACCGGTGTGGCCGGGCTTATCGCCGGGACAGGGAACGGCAGTGGAGGGGACGGCGCGGTCGGCCTCGCGCCCGGGGCGAAGGTCCTTCCCATCAGGCTGCCGGGCGTGGACGTACAGGCTCACAGCCAGAAGGCCGGGAACCTTGAGTTCAACCGGGTTGCTCCGCCCGCGATTCGTTATGCAGCCGACTCCGGCGCCAAGGTCATCAACATCTCCTTGGGCGTGACGGAAGGCTCGCGACAGCTCACTGATGCTGTGAAGTACGCCTCGGACAAAGGATCCTTGGTCTTCGCCTCAGTGGGTAACAGCGCAGACAAGGGAAACCTGGTCGAGTATCCAGGTGCCACACCAGGTGTTGTTGGCGTCGGCGCCATCGATAAGAAGCTGACACGGACCATGGAGTCCCAGTACGGCCCCCAGGTGGACATGGTGGCTCCCGGTGAGCAGATGGTCCACGCCTGCGGTGGAGGAACCGGACTGTGTGAGTCCCACGGCACGAGCGACGCCACCGCCCTCGCCTCCGCCGCAGCCGCCCTCATCTGGTCCAAGCACCCCGACTGGACCAACAACCAGGTGCTGAAGGTCATGCTCAACACCATCAGCGGCCCCACCTCCGGCGAGAAGCGCAACGACTACATCGGTTACGGCGCCATCCGCCCCCTGCGCGCGCTGAAGACTCCGGGCGACCCCGGTCCCGCCGACGTCTACCCGCTTCCCGATCTCGCCGCGGAGTCGAAGACGCCCTCGTCCGCTCCTACACAGGCCGCAGGCTCCGGTGCCGAGAAGCCGGCCGCTGCCGCACCCGCTTCCAACGACAGCGACAGCAACACTGGCCTCTGGATCGGCCTCGGCGTCGCCGCCGCCGCGCTCGTCGGCACCGCCATCGCCGTCCCGGCCATCCGCGCCCGCCGCCGCGCGGCCACCCCCGCCGGAGCCCCGGGCCCGTATCCGCCTCAGTACCCGCCGTACGGCCCGACCGGCCCAGGCCAGTCGCGCTGAGCCGAACCGATCAGCAGCCACGCCAACACACCGCTCTGCAACGGGGAATCCATGTCGTTCGACGAAGAGTGGGCGTCAGCCCGCAGCACCGCCACAGCGAATGTCGGCATGAGGCTGAACCAGGCCGACGGAGGGCCCGGCGGTGGCGGAGGGGCCGCGGACTACAAGGTCACGTCCCCTGATCTGCGGGCCATCGGCAACGAGGCGCAGGAGCTCTTCCACTGGTTCGAGGCCGACGCCTTCCACGCCGGTGCGCAGACCGACACGGCCGCCAACAGCCTCGACGCAGACGGGTTCCAGACCGGACCGGCGCTGTGGACGATCTGGGATGCCTGGCGCACGCAATGCGAGACGCTGCTGAGCGCCTGCGCGCACATCCACAACCACCTCGAGGACACGATCGTCACGCACACGAATCACGAGGAGGAGCTCGTCACCAACTTCTCCATGTCCAAGATCAGCCAGCATTTCAACTGAGGAGAGGGCGTAGATGCTGAAGTTCGAGCAGGTGCTCCACGCCCGCCTCGGCAGCCTGAAGGAAGCCGTCACGAGCTGGTCGGAGACGGTTACGAAGCTGGAGAAGGCGGAGGAGAAGGCGCAGAACGGTCTGCGCAGCAAGGCCGAGAAGGCCGACTGGGCGGGCGAGAACGCCGGTGTGACTCAGGAGTTCGTCAAGAAGACGGCCAAGGAGTTCGGTGATGCGCTCAGGGAAGCGACGGGTATTCGGAACATCTTGCGGGACGCCCACACCGAATTCCAGGCCGCGAAGAGCGAGCTGGCGAAGCTCGTCGATGGGGCTCCCGGCAAGGGAATCAGGATCGGTCCGGACGGTGTGGTCGGCTATCTGATCCACCCGGACCGTCGGAGCAAGGATTACGACGGGCCCAAGCCGCAGGAGGCGGACTTCGACGCCATGCGGTCCGCGATCAAGAGGGCCGTCGACAAGGCGAACGACGCGGATGACGTCGCCGCCCGGGCCCTGCGCATGATCGTCGGTAAGGACGAGCACAACTTCCCCGGAACCAGCTTCGACTCGCTGAAGCAGGCATCGAAGGCACAGGACGCGGAAGACGCGAAGACCGCTCGCGATCTCTACAAGAAGGGCGACGACGCGACCCCGGAGGAGATCGACAAGCTCAACAAGATCTTCAAGGACAACGCGGACGATCCGTACTTCGCCGAGCGGTTCGCCCTTGAAGTCGGCCCGAAGGGGTCGATGGAGTACTGGGCGGACATGGGCGACCCGAGCGATGGTTCGCGCCTTGGGATCGACCACCGGGACAAGCTCAAGGAACTCCAGAAGAACTGGAGCCTGACACTTGCCACCGCGACGCACTCCACGAGCCCCGAGATGGAGCAGTGGAAGGCCGATGTCATCAAGGCGGGCAGCGAGCCGATCCAGACGCGCGGAACATCGCCGTACGGCTTCCAGGTCATGAGCAACCTCATGCGTGTCGGGGACTACGACGACAAGTTCCTGCGCAACTACGGGAACGCGCTCGTCGAGACCGAGGCGAAGTTGACGTACGGCGGCTCACTGCCGGCGAGCCGGGCCTGGCTCCAGCCGGGAGGAATGCAGAATCACCTCAACTGGCTGGGTGGCGGTCTGGGGCAGGACCCGATGGTCGGCTACATGGAGGCGCTCGGCCACAACCCGAAGGCGTCGACCGAATTCTTCAACGGCGAGCTCGACCTCACGCCGGACAACGGCAAGGACGACAAGAAGAGCCTTTTCGACTACTTCTCCAAGGACCGCGACTGGCCGGAGGAGTTGAACGACAAGGGCAAGATGTCCAAGGAACCCGGCTATGACGCGCTGGGGCACGCGCTCGAGTCGGCGACCACGGGTCATCCGTACGACGCGCCGACCGAGGGCCTGAAGGACGTGCGTACGGTCGAGAACGCCGAGGTCATGCAGAAGGTCGTCGAGCACTACGGCAGCGACCCGAAGTACATGCATGAACAGCCGGGCATCGACGACAGCCTGGGCAAGATGGGCGCCGCGTACATCGACGAGCTCGACCGCTCCCTGGAGCAGGACAGCGACACCATCATGGAGGAGAAGGCGAACTCCCCCTTCGGGTACAACAACAAAGATGGCACGTCGAGGTTCGGCGACAAGTTCGACACCGAGCTGCTGTGGAACCGGGGCGGCGCGGTCAACTTCATGGGCATCGTCTCGCAGAGCGAGACCGGCCACGGCACGTTGTCCGCGGCCCAGATGTTGTACACGACCAGTGTCCTGGACGAGGTTGGTCCGAAGCCCGGTTCGCCATTCGGTGAGAAGGACCTCACCGATGCCAGGACCACCCTGCGGATCGGCGGAGAAGCGCAGGGCATCATGGACCAGTCGCGCATGGCGCAGATCGACACCGATTATGCGATGGACTCCGAGGAACACAAGAAGGCGGTCGGCAGGACCACGGAGTGGGTCAAGTTCGGCGTGGGCGCGGTCGCCGCAGGCGGCGTCGCGGCGCTTACAGGCGGTGCCGGTGGCGCACTTGTACCGCTGGCAACGGAGACCGTGGGCGGTGCCGTCGTGACCTATCTCGGAATGGAGGCCGACGACATCGCAGAGAAGTACGAGAAGGATGAACTTCTCAAGAAAGAGTCGGATGAGCTCAAGCAAGAGGCGCTGAACGATGGCAAGAACAACGCCTTGAGGCCGGGACTGGCCTACGCCAACGCTCCCGGTTGGAGCCAAAGCGAACGTAACTATCTTGACGAGAATCTCGTCGACTATGTCAGGAGCGCGCGCATGCATGCCCGAGACAATTCACTACCCGACCCGTACGAACCGAAGAAGTGACATGCGATCCACGTTGAGAATGCTCATGGTGCCCGCGGCTGTCGTCGTTCTGGCGGCGTCAGCGGGGTGCTCCTCCGGCGTCGACGATGCGGCGAAGGGCAAGTCGGCGGAAGAGATCTGCGGTGCCATCGCGAAGAACGCGCCTGCCTCTACTGCGTTCAAGGCGATTGCCGGTGAGGGGAATTTGGAGGACACCCTTGCCGAGCCGGACAGGTTGCTCAAGGACCTCCGTGCAGCTGCCCTCGAGCCGCAGAGTGGAAAGACGCGTATGAAGGGTATCCCCTTCTGCTGGCCGAGGTCAGCAAAGGACGGGAAGGGTGTCTTCATGCTGACATTCCGTGAGGCGCTGGCTCTCCCGGGAAGGAGCGCTGATGATGAGAAGGTTGCCACCTTCTTCGCCACCGGTGAGCAGGCTTCGTCGTCCGACTACTACGCGTCGGTCTACTTCAAATGTCGCATGAAGGCGCCCGCCCACGAAATCTTGATCGACGCAGAGCTGGAACGGGCTGACGAAAACGAGGCCTCGGAGAAGAGCATCCGGGTGCACCAGATAACGGTGGCCAACGCGGCCGCCCGCAAGGTCGCCGCCGATCTGGGCTGCCAGAACGACACCAAACTGGTGAGCGGCGTGCCGACCCCGACGCCTGCTCAGTAGAAAGCGCTACTGCGGGACAGCCGCGTCTGCGGCGGCGACTCCGCAGAGACCGCCAGCGCCCGCCACGCCATCCCCGGTGCGGGCAAGCGGGCGCGGTACGGCGGACGCCGTGAGGTCGCACGTTCGAGTGAAGTGACCCTGTGTATACGGGTGTTGGCTGTACGGTGAGCGCAAAGCGGCCCCCGCGCTGGCGGCAACCAGCGGCGAGGGCCTTCACCACGAGTGCTTAAGCGAAGGAGCACCCGGAATGCTTCGTCATGTTATCCCGCCTGCCCGTTTCTACTCGCAGGTACCGAACGACCTCATCCGGCACCCGCGGCTCAACTCGGACGCGGTGAGGCTCCTGACCTGGCAACTGTCGCTCCCCGCCGACCGGCACGAATCGCTGTCGACGACCGCCGAGCGCGCCGGGATCAAGCCGAGGGCCTTCCAGCGGGCGAAGCAGCAGTTGAAGGACGAGGGGTACTTCCACGAGTGGAAGGAGCAGGGGCCCGGCGGGCTCTGGCAGACCCGGCAGCTGGTCTCCAATGTCGTGCTGACGGCCGAGGACGTCGCGCATCTGAGGGCAGAGGCACCGGCCCCCGCGAAACGGGCCGCCGGTGAGCCGACGGGCCCGTCCGTCGGCCGCCATCCAGAAGAAGACTTCCAGGAGAACACCTCCAACCCTCCAGACGACGGCGCCCGCCAACTCGTCGAGCAGCTGCGGGATCTGGATCCGCGGCTGCGCGTGCCGCGCGGCATGCTGACCGAACTCGCCGCCCTCGCCGCGCAGTGGTTGCACCTGGGACACACCGTCGACGGCGTACGCGCCGCGATCGCGCGCGGTCTGCCTGCCGCTCGGGACACCATCCATCGGCCTGGCGGGCTGGTGCGCTACCTCCTCCGCGACGTGCCACCGGTCGAGGCGCCTCTCGCACCACCGGAGCCGCCCCGCGTCGCCCTGATGCGGGAATGCGTCGGCTCGCACACCCAGCCGCGCCTCTTCCGGCCGGTGGCGGACGAGGATGCCTGCGCCGAGTGCCGCCGAGCCCGAGCCGAAGAGGCCGCGGCGACATCGCGGCCGCCGGCCACGGGGGCTCAGGCCGCCGTACGGGGCGCGGCAACCGCCAGGGCGGCGCTGCGCACCGTGCCTGTGTAGGGGATCTGCAGATCGAGCCGCCGGGTGGTGTCTTCACCGAGCCCGAGGACCACGGGCTCGGACGCTCCCGGGGCGGGCTGACCACCAAGCTCCACCTGGCGGTCGAGCAGGCCCAGAAACCGATGTCACTGGTCATCACGGCCGGACATCGCGGCGAATCCCCGCAGTTCGAGGTGGTCCTGGGGCGTATCCGGGTGCCCAGGCTTGGGCCAGGCCGCCCGCGCACCCGGCCGGACAAGGTCCGTGCTGACAAGGCGTACGGCTACTGCGCGAACCGCGCCCACCTGCGCAAGCGTGGTATCCGCTGCACCATCCCGGAGAAGCGCGGCCTCGGGCGGTGGTCTGGCCCGCGATACGACTGGCCCTGGTGCCTTGCGTTTGATCTGCCGACCGCTGTCTGAGGCGGTGCGTGCTGCCGCCGGAGCGGTGGGCGTGTCCCGATAGGCCCTTCGCGACAGGCACCGTCACAGTCCTGACCGCCACACCGTTCCGGCATCGGCCACCGGCGTTCCCGAGGCGATCAGGAGACAGGCGACCGTGCCAAGCATGACCCAGCAGACCCCTACGCGTCACCACATGGCTGACCAGCACGCTCGGACACCGAAGCGGCCGCCCCATCACCATGGGGCGGCCGCCTCAGGAGGACGGAACCGCAGAGGCCGTGACCGGAATCGAACCGGCGTAAATCGCTTTGCAGGCGATTCCCTGAGCCACTCGGGCACACGGCCGTGTCTGTCGTACGCATCGACCGTAGGAGCGGGTGGCGGCGGGGCTCAAGGATCCGGCGCGCGCTGCCATACGACTGCCATGCGCCGTTCACAGTGGTTCATGGTCCGGCCGTGGTCGTAGGGCCAAGGGATGAGCACGGTCCCGTCCCACGACAGGGGCGTTCAGTGCGCGTGCCACTTACTCTGGGGCTCATGACCGCCCTCGAACAGCACGGCGCCCACGCCGACACCAACGCCGGAACGGATGCCGACGTCACCGCCGGCAGAGCCCCCGGCGGCGTCCTCGGTCGCGAGCACCGCGCCCTCAGCCTCGGCATCGTGTCCGTCGTTCTGCTGATCGCGTTCGAGGCCACCGCCGTCGGGACGGCCATGCCGGTGGCCGCGCGTGAGCTGCGCGGGGTGGAGCTGTACGCGTTCGCGTTCTCCGCGTACTTCACGACCAGCCTCTTCGGGATGGTGGTGGCCGGGCAGTGGGCCGACCGACGGGGGCCGCTGGGGGCGCTGGCCGCCGGGATCTCGTCGTTCGCCGCCGGGCTGCTGCTCGCCGGGACGGCGTCGACGATGTGGCAGTTCATCGGCGGCCGGGCCGTCCAGGGGCTCGGCGGCGGGCTGGTGATCGTCGCGCTGTACGTCGTCGTCGGGCGCGCCTACCCGGAGCGGCTGCGGCCCACGATCATGGCCGCGTTCGCCGCGAGCTGGGTGGTCCCGTCCGTGATCGGGCCGCTCATCTCCGGGACGGTCACCGAACAGCTCGGCTGGCGCTGGGTGTTCATCGGCATCCCCGCCCTGGTCGTCGTACCGCTGGCGCTCGCGCTGCCCGCGATCCGGCGCATGGCGTCCGGGCCCGTCGACCCGACCGCGCCCGCCCCGCGCTTCGACGCGCACCGCACCCGGCTCGCACTCGCGATCTCGCTGGGGGCCGGGCTGCTCCAGTACGCGGGCCAGAACCTGCGGTGGCTGTCGCTGGTGCCGGCCGCTGCGGGCGCGGCGCTGCTCGTGCCGGCCGTGCTGGGGCTGCTGCCGCGTGGTACGTACCGGGCCGTGCGCGGGCTGCCGTCGGTCGTGCTGCTGCGCGGCGTGGCCGCAGGGTCCTTCATCGCCGCGGAGTCCTTCGTACCGCTGATGCTCGTCACCCAGCGCGGGCTGTCGCCGACGCTCGCCGGGCTGTCGCTCGCGGTGGGCGGGGCGACCTGGGCGCTGGGGTCGTACGTACAGTCCCGGCCGCGTGTGGAGCCGTACCGCGAGCGCCTCATGGTCGGCGGCATGGTCCTCGTAGCCACGGCGATCGCGGCCGCGCCGAGCGTGCTGATCGAGTCCGTGCCGGTGTGGGTCGTGGGGGTCGCCTGGGGCTGGGGCTGCTTCGGGATGGGGCTGGTGATCGCCTCGTCGAGCGTGCTGCTGCTCCAGCTCTCGGCACCGGAGGAGGCGGGCGCGAACTCCGCGGCCCTGCAGATCTCCGACGCGCTGTCGAACGTCCTGCTGCTGGCGGGGGGCGGCGCGGCGTTCGCCGCCCTCGGGGGTGGCGCCGTGGGAGCCCACACCGCCGCGACCGCCGGTGCCGGAGGCTCCCACCCGGCTGCCTTCGCCGTCGTCTTCCTGCCGATGGCGGCGGTGGCACTGGTCGGTGCGTGGGTCGCGACGCGGCTGACGTCACCCGCCGCACCCTGATTCACGCCGCACCCTGATTCACGCGGGCTCGTAAATCACGTGGGTGCCTGGCCTGCCCACCGCTACTCTCCGTACATGAAAGAGCTGACGATCAGCCTGCCCGAGGCCGAGTGGGCCGCCCTCGCGGACCGGGCCGACGCGGAGGGGCGGTCGGCGGAAGAGGTGGCGCAGGAGGCCGTCCGCCGCTACATGGACCTCCAGTCGACCCTGCTCCGCCATGAGGCGATGCGCCTGGCCCTGCGCCACGCACCGCTCCTGAGGAGGCTGGGCGAATGAGCCGGGAGATCACCCGCCACCTCACCCTCTCCGAAGTGACGGACATCGCGCGCTGGGCCTTCGGTGGTCGGCAGCCCGAGCTGCGCGCACCCGGGTCGCTGGAGTCCGCCGTGCACCGGCCGCGCGCCCGGGTGTTCGGTGTCGAGGCGTACCAGGACGTGTACGAGCAGGCCGCCGCGCTGCTGCACGCCATCGCCACGAACCACCCGTTCGTCGACGGCAACAAGCGCACCGCGTGGCTCGCCGCCGCCACGTTCCTCGCCGTCAACGGGGTCGATCTCGCCGACGTCGACCAGGACCGTGCCTACGACCTGGTCGTCGCCGTCGCGAGCGGCGCGATCGACGAGATCCACCGGACCGGCGGGACCGGCGGGAGCGTCACCATCGCCGCCGTCGCGAATGTCCTGCGCACCCTGTGACGCTTGCCGCACCTTCGCGCGTCACGGCCTCGTTCGGCCCGGTGCGCGGCAGTCGCACCGGTAGGGTGGCCCGGTTGTCGTACGGACATCCCGAGTACCCGAGCCCCGCAACCGGAGACCGTGACTACCACCGCCTCGCACTCCCATCACCTCTCACCCGCCTTCCCCGGCCGCGCCCCCTGGGGCACGGCCGGAAAGCTGCGTGCCTGGCAGCAGGGCGCGATGGAGCGGTACATCCAGGAGCAGCCTCGCGACTTCCTCGCGGTGGCGACCCCCGGCGCCGGTAAGACGACCTTCGCGCTCACCCTCG
This sequence comes from Streptomyces sp. NPDC059909, assembly GCF_042730885.1. Lineage (NCBI taxonomy): Bacteria > Bacillati > Actinomycetota > Actinomycetes > Kitasatosporales > Streptomycetaceae > Streptomyces > Streptomyces sp. NPDC059909. The sequence goes on along the minus strand of NZ_JBHWKX010000034.1, from coordinate 40,804 downwards.
CGTCCTGGCTGCTGCACCACCATGTCGTGCAGCAGATCACCGTCGTCGCGCCGACCGAGCACCTGAAGAAGCAGTGGGCCGCCGCGGCCGCGCGGATAGGCATCAAGCTGGACCCGGAGTACAGCGCGGGCCCGCTGAGCAAGGAGTACGACGGCGTCGCCGTGACGTACGCCGGTGTCGGGGTGCGCCCGATGCTGCACCGCAACCGCAGCGAGCAGCGCAAGACCCTCGTCATCCTCGACGAGATCCACCACGCCGGCGACTCCAAGTCGTGGGGCGAGGCGTGCCTGGAGGCGTTCGAGCCGGCGACGCGGCGCCTCGCGCTCACCGGTACGCCCTTCCGGTCGGACACGAATCCCATCCCCTTCGTCACGTACGAGGAGGGCAACGACGGGATCCGGCGCTCGGCAGCGGACTACACGTACGGCTACGGGAACGCGCTCGCCGACGGCGTCGTCCGGCCGGTCATCTTCCTGAGCTACAGCGGCAACATGCGCTGGCGCACCAAGGCCGGCGACGAGATCGCCGCGCGGCTCGGCGAACCGATGACCAAGGACGCCGTCTCGCAGGCCTGGCGCACGGCCCTGGACCCGCGCGGTGAGTGGATGCCGAACGTCCTGCGCGCCGCCGACCAGCGGCTGACCGAGGTGCGGAAGTCGATCCCGGACGCGGGCGGCCTCGTCATCGCCTCCGATCAGGACTCGGCGCGGGCGTACGCCAAGCTCATCCGCGAGATCACGGGCACGAAGGCGACCATCGTCCTGTCCGACGACGCGGGCGCGTCGAAGCGGATCGACGAGTTCAGCGACAACGACGACCGGTGGATGGTCGCCGTCCGGATGGTGTCCGAAGGCGTCGACGTGCCCCGTCTCTCGGTGGGGGTGTACGCGACGACGATCTCGACGCCGCTGTTCTTCGCGCAGGCCGTCGGCCGTTTCGTACGGTCGAGGCGGCGCGGCGAGACCGCGTCCGTCTTCCTGCCCACCATCCCCATGCTGCTCGGCTTCGCCAACGAGATGGAGGTCGAACGCGACCACGTGCTCGACCGGCCGAAGAAGGAGGGGGAGGAGGACCCCTACGCCGAGTCCGAGAAGGAGATGGACGAGGCCAACAAGCAGCAGGACGAGGACACCGGCGAACAGGACATGCTGCCCTTCGAGGCGCTGGAGTCCGACGCGGTCTTCGACCGGGTGATGTACAACGGCGCCGAGTTCGGCATGCAGGCCCACCCGGGCAGCGAGGAGGAGCAGGACTACCTCGGCATCCCGGGTCTCCTCGAGCCGGACCAGGTGCAGTTGCTGCTCCAGAAGCGGCAGGCACGGCAGATCGCGCACAGCCGGAAGAAGCCGGACGCGGAGGCGGATCTGCTGGAGCTGCCGGCGGAGCGGCGACCGGTGGTCTCGCACAAGGAGCTGCTGGAGCTGCGGAAGCAGCTGAACACGATGGTGGGCGCGTACGTCCACCAGAGCGGCAAGCCGCACGGCGTGATCCACACCGAGCTGCGACGGGTGTGCGGAGGACCGCCGAGCGCGGAGGCGACGGCCGGGCAGATCCGGGAGCGGATCAAGAAGGTGCAGGAGTGGGCCACGCGGATGCGGTGACGTCCGCCGTCCGCTCGTGACCTCGGCGCTTGCCTGCGTCCCCTCGTGACCTGGGGCGCTCGCTCGCGCCCGCTCGTGACCTGGGGCGCTTGCCTGCGTCCGCTTGTGATCCGGGGCGCTCGCGTGCGCCCGCTCATGACGCGCCGCGCCTGCCAGCTCATGACGCGCCGCGCCTGCCTGCCATGACCCGGCGTGCGTGTGTGTCAATGACCGGCAGGCGTGGGTATGCGCGTCCGGGATGCATTTCGCCGTGCCCGAAGTCGCGAGATCCGAGGACCCGAACGCCTGCAGACGATCTGCTTCTTGTCGAGCCGACGCCCGGGTTGTCCCCCCTTGGGTCCCACGCGGGAGTATGAATGCCGCATCGACGCCCGGATTCTGGACGAGGTCTTCCGCTGAGCGGAGCTGATCGCTACATTCCCCGCATTGACAACGCCCCGTGGCAGCGCCGCCGCGGAGCGCAGCCGGTGTGCCAGGGCCTCCGGCGGCCTCTCCGTGCGTGCGGTCGCTCCATGGACCGGTGCCGCTGCAGACCCCGCGAGAGCGCCGCCGTTACCGACTCCGAAGGAGAGGGCGTCGTGACCGCGGAAACCTCCCAGACGCTCGACCGAGGACTGCGCGTCCTCAAGCTGCTCGCCGACACCGACCACGGCCTGACCGTCACCGAGCTGTCCAACCGGCTCGGCGTCAACAGGACCGTCGTCTACCGGTTGCTCGCCACCCTGGAGCAGCACGCCCTGGTCCGCCGCGACCTGGGCGGCCGCGCCCGCGTGGGGCTCGGCGTGCTGCGGCTCGGCCGCCAGGTGCACCCGCTGGTGCGGGAGGCGGCCCTGCCCGCGCTGCGCTCGCTCGCCGAGGACATCGGAGCCACCGCCCATCTGACCTTGGTCGACGGGGCGGAGGCGCTCGCGGTCGCGGTCGTCGAGCCGACGTGGACGGACTACCACGTGGCCTACCGGGCCGGCTTCCGGCACCCCCTGGAGCGCGGCGCCGCGGGCAAGGCGATCCTCGCCGCACGCCAGGGCGGCCTGACGGAGCCCTCGTACACGCTCACACACGGCGAGCTGGAGGCGGGCGCGAGCGGTGCCGCCGCACCGCTGATCGGCGTGACGGGCATAGAGGGCAGCGTGGGCGTCGTCATGCTCGCCGACTCCGTACCGGAGCGGGTCGGCCCCCGTGTCGTGGACGCGGCCCGCGAGGTGGCTGACGCGCTGCGGTGACGCGGTCGACGCCCATGCGGCTGAGCTGAGCTGTGCTGAGGCGAGTTGGGGAGAGGCGGGTTGCGGTGAGGCGTGGTGGGGTGAGGCGAGCTGCGGGTGCCCTCGGCGGCGGGACGCGCCGGGCGGACCGCTAGATTGACACCGTGCTCCTCTCTCGCCTCTCGCGCCCCTGGGCTCTCGTCGTGTGCGCCCTCCCCGTCGTCGCACTGTTCGTGGTCGCCGGGCTCGCGCCGCTGCCGTTCGCCCTGGCGCAGCCGGGGCAGACCACGAACGTGCTGGGGTCGGACCAGGGGAAGCCGGTGATCACGATCTCCGGGGCACCCACACGGAAGACGGAGGGGGCGCTGCGGATGACGACGATCGTGGCGACCGGGCCGTCCGTGGACGTGGATCTCGGCGATGTGGTCGACGCCTGGTTCCGTACGGACCGTGCCGTGCTGCCGCACGACTCGGTCTATCCGTCCGGTCAGTCCGACAAGGAGATCGAGAAGCACAACATCGCCGAGATGAAGAAGTCCCAGGACAGTGCCGTGCAGGCTGCCTTGGACTACCTCGACGAGGACCCGGAGACCGTGAAGGTCACCCTGCACCTCGCCGACGTCGGCGGCCCCAGCGCCGGGCTGCTCTTCTCGCTCGGCATCGTCGACAAGCTCGACGGCAACGGCTCGGGCGGCGACCTCACCGGCGGCCGTGACATCGCCGGTACGGGGACGATCACCGCGGACGGCAAGGTCGGCGCGGTCGGCGGGGTGTCCCTGAAGACACAGGCGGCGGCCCGTGACGGGGCGACCGTCTTCCTCGTGCCCAAGGCCGAGTGCGCGGACGCCCAGGCCGAACTCCCGGACTCGGTGCGGCTGATCCCCGTCACGACACTGAAGGAAGCGGTGGACGCGCTCCGCACCCTGGACCGCGACGCCGCCAAGGTCCCGACCTGCTGAGGCCCTGAGCCGCCCCGGCGTTGGTTCTCAGGCCGCAGCGGCAGGACGGGTCGTACGCGCGGGATGCGCGGCCACCATGCGCAGGCCGAGTTCGACCATTGTCCAGCCCAGTTGGGCACGGAGCGCCCGGCGCGGCGGGCGGGGCGGTCCTGCCACGGCCCGACGGTGCCGGCCGGCGTCGGCCGCATCCCGGTGCAGTTCAGTGGCGCGCAGTTCGTGCAGGTGCAGATGGATGTCGGCGTGCATGACCTGATCGGTCCCTTCAGTCGGTCTTCTGGGGGAACGCGTGCAGATGGAGCCGTACCTGCTCCGAGCCCTCCGCCGGCTCGGCCTGGCGATAGCCGGCGATGAGCTTGTGGATCCTGTCGCGCAGCTCCCCCAGCTGGCCGGGGGAGAGGCGGAGCGTGAAGTCGCTCATGTCCGAGTTCGTCGGCCACTCCTCGGACCAGTCGCCCATCGTTGCCAGCCAGGTCGACAGCTCCCTGTTGTGCATCGTGGCGATCTCGTGCAGGAAGACGTTCGCGGCCCCGCGCGTCTCCGGGTCGGGGTCGGTGAAGAGCGCGGAGTCGAAGGCCGTGCCTTCCTGGGCGGCCTTCCACCACCGCTCTCTGCCCTTTCCGCGCTCCGGGTCGTCCTCCACGAAGCCGTGCGCGGCGAGCTGGCGCAGGTGGTAGCTCGTGGCGCCGCTCGACTCGCCGAGCCGTTCGGCCAGCTGGGAAGCGGTGGCCGGGCCGTGGTGACGCAGTGCCGCCAGCAGCTGCATGCGCAGCGGGTGGGCGAGGCCCCGCAACGAGCGCGGGTCCAGGGTGCGGGTCGGGAACATCTCGGGCTCGGGCATGGCTCGAGCGTAGAGATGCAAAGGAGTCTCTGCAAGTAGTTCTTTGCATCAATCTCTTTGCATGGGCTCCTTTGCATCGACTTCTTTGCGTCTAGCGCCCGCCCACGTCCTCCGCCGCCTGCTCCACCAGCGGGATGATCCGCAGCGGTACGGGGTTCTCCATCACGATCGCCGTCGACGCCCGCACGATCCCCTCGAAGCCGACGACCCGGTCGATCACCCGCTGCAGGTCGGCGTTCGAGCGGGCGACGAGCCGGCACAGCATGTCGCCGTGTCCCGTGGTCGTGTGCAGCTCCAGCACCTCGGGGACCGTGGCCAAGTGGGCCCGTACGTCCGCACCCTGGCCCTGCTTGATCTCCAGGGTCGCGAACGCCGTGACCGGGTAACCGAGCGCCGCCGGGTCGACGTCCGGTCCGAAGCCCCGGATGACGCCGGCCGACTGCAGCCGGTCGAGCCGCGCCTGGACCGTGCCGCGCGCCACGCCGAGGCGGCGCGACGCCTCCAGGACGCCGATCCGCGGCTCGCGCGCGAGGAGCACGATGAGCCGGCCGTCCAGATGATCGATCGCCACGAGGGCCCTCCTGGTGGTCATCCTGTACAGATCGCCCGCACAAATCGGGCACCAACTGGGCAGGTTGCCCAGGCGATACACAAAGTATTGCGCAGCTTGTGGATCGGAGGGAGTCTGCCGCCATGACTGAGACCCTGGATCACACCCCTCACACCGCCCGGCAGGCCGACCCCTTCCCGGTGAAGGGAATGGACGCGGTCGTCTTCGCCGTCGGCAACGCCAAGCAGGCCGCGCACTACTACTCCACGGCCTTCGGCATGAAGCTCGTCGCTTACTCCGGACCGGAGACCGGCAGCCGCGAGACCGCGTCGTACGTCCTGACGAACGGCGCCGCTCGCTTCGTGTTCACCTCCGTCATCAAGTCGGCCACGGACTGGGGCCGTTTCCTCGCCGAGCACGTTGCCGCGCACGGCGACGGCGTCATCGACCTCGCGATCGAGGTGCCGGACGCGCGGGCGGCGTACGCCTACGCCGTCGAGCACGGGGCGCGCGGGATCGAGGAGCCGTACGAGGTCAAGGACGAGCACGGGACCGTGGTGCTCGCGGCGATCGCGACGTACGGCAGCACCCGCCACACGCTCGTCGACCGGTCCGGCTACGACGGCCCGTACCTGCCCGGCTTCGCCGCCGTCGACCCGATCGTCGAGCCCCCGGCGAAGCGGACGTTCCAGGCCATCGACCACTGCGTCGGCAACGTCGAGCTCGGCAGGATGAACGAGTGGGTGGCCTTCTACAACAAGGTCATGGGCTTCACGAACATGAAGGAGTTCGTGGGCGACGACATCGCCACCGAGTACTCGGCGCTGATGTCGAAGGTGGTCGCCGACGGAACGCTCAAGGTGAAGTTCCCGATCAACGAGCCCGCGATCGCGAAGAAGAAGTCGCAGATCGACGAGTACCTGGAGTTCTACGGCGGGGCCGGCGTCCAGCACATCGCGCTCGCGACGAACGACATCGTGGCGACGGTCCGCACGATGCGCGCGGCCGGCGTCCAGTTCCTGGACACGCCCGACTCGTACTATGACACCCTCGGCGAGTGGGTGGGCGACACCCGCGTGCCGATCGAGACCCTGCGTGAGCTGAAGATCCTCGCCGACCGCGACGAGGACGGCTACCTGCTGCAGATCTTCACCAAGCCGGTCCAGGACCGCCCGACGGTGTTCTTCGAACTCATCGAGCGCCACGGCTCGATGGGCTTCGGCAAGGGCAACTTCAAGGCCCTGTTCGAGGCGATCGAGCGCGAGCAGGCCAAGCGCGGCAACCTGTAACGCCGCAGTCCGCAACGCGCCGGCGTATGGCGCGGACACCGGGCGGGAGTGGGTGGCGAGCCCGCCCCCGCCCGGTGCTCATTCACCCGACGGGCTCGGCTCCGACCGGTCCGATGCCGACGGCCCCGGCTCGGACGGACCCGGCTCGGACGGGTCGGATTCCGACCCGTCGGCCCCCGAACGGTCCGGCCCCGGCCGGCCCGACGGCGACCGCTCCGATTCCGACGGGCCCGAGGTCGGCTCGTCGTCCTCGTCGTCGGTCCTGCGCTGACCGTCCGACTCCGACTCCTCCTGGGACTCCGACTCTTCCTCGGACTCCGACTCCGTGCGCGACTCCGGAGGCCCCGCCTCGCCCCAGATGTCCTCGGGCCCTCCCGCCGGCGGCTCGCCCAGCTTGTCGAGCGCCGCTTTGGCGCGCGGCGCCAGGAGCGGGGAGAAGTACGGGTTGATCCGCAGTGCCTCGGCCAGATGGCGGCGGGCCGCGCCGTACAGGCCCTCCGCACGCTCGATCTCACCGCGGTGGTACGAGAAAAGCGGGTTCCGCATGTTCGGTTCCGTCGCCCGCTTCGCGTACGCCAGCCCCTCCTGCGCCCGCCCCGCCCGGTACAGCGCCCACCCGAGCGCGTCCGCCACCTCCAGGCTCCGACGGCCCCGCTCCCACTCCTTCGTCAGCCGGCGCACCGCGGAGCGCGCGTCCCCGTGGTCCGCCTCGTACCGCCCGAGCACCAGCTCCACGTTCACCCCGTGCCCCCGCGCCTCCGCCGCCCGGGTCCGCACCACCCGGTACTGCGTACGCGCGTCCCCGTCCAGGCCCGTCGACTCGTACAGCTCGCCGGCCTCCAGCGCGTACTCCGGCAGCGGCCGCTTCTCCAGCGCCGCCTTGTAGTCCCGCATCGCCTCGTCGGTGCGCCCCAGCGCCCCCAGCGCCCGCCCCCGCCCCGCCAGCGACGGATGGTGCCCGGCATCGATCCGCAGGGCCGTGTCGTAGTGCCCGACGGCCTCCGCGGGCTCGCCCCGCTCCCACGCCAGCTCGCCCAGCCGGTGGTGGGCCGACGCCCTCTCCGCCAGAGTCCTCGCGCGCGTCATGGCCTCGTACGCCGTCGCCGCCGCGTCCTCGGGCCGGCCGTGGCCGGCGTACATCAGCGCCGTCCGTCCGAGGGTCGCCGCGGTGCCCGGGCGCAGGGCCCGGAGCTTCTCGGCGGCCTTCCCGGCCGCCTTGTAGTCGCCGAGACCGTTGTACGCGTCGATCAGCACCGGGTACGCGGTCCACCGCTTCGGCGCCCGCGCCCGCACCTTCTCGCCCCAGCGCTTCGCCGTCGCGTAGTCCCGGCGCGCGTTCGCCAGCGCCGCCATGCCGAGCTGTGCGTCCGCGTTGCCCTTCGCGGCCGGCAGCACCGCGAGCGAACGTTTCAGCGCCGTCTCCGCCTTCGGGTAGTACGACCACTCGCCCGCCAGCGACCCCAGCTCCACGTACGCCGAGCCGAGCACCGCCCAGGACGCCTCGTCGGCCGGGCGCGACCGCAGCCACTTCTCGCGGTTGTCGATCAGCGCCGACAGGTCGTTGAGCGACGCGGGCGCCCCGGCACCCACCGCGAGCATCGCCCGGGCCGCGGGCCCCGACGCAGGCAGCGGCCCTTCGGCCCCGGGGCCGAAGACCAGGAAACCGGCGACCAGGCCGCCGGCGACCAGCGTGCCGATCGCGGCATTCCTGACGTTCGGTGCGTATCGCGTCTTCATGGCGAACACTGTGCGGCAGCGGACACCTGATACGAAGAGCACACCCGGTGCAGCGAACGGGATCGCATACGGGTTCACACCGATGGCCCCCGGTGCCAGGCTGGGATCATGGACGATCTCCTCTCCCGGCTCGTTCCGGAGCTGCGTACGGGCCTCCCGGCCGAAGCCCTGATCATCGACCCGGACATCACCGCCTCGTACGCGAACGACATGGCGAGCTTCTGCGACGCCGGCACTCCCGCCGTCGTCGTACTGCCCCGCACCGTCGAGCAGGTCCAGCACGTCATGCGCACCGCGACCGCGCTGCGCGTCCCGGTCGTCCCGCAGGGCGCCAGGACCGGACTGTCCGGCGCCGCCAACGCCTCCGACGGCTGCATCGTGCTCTCGCTCGTCAAGATGGACCGCATCCTGGAGATCAGCCCCGTCGACCGGATCGCCGTCGTCGAGCCCGGCGTCATCAACGCCACCCTCAGCCGCGCGGTCGGCGAGCACGGCCTGTACTACCCGCCGGACCCCTCCAGCTGGGAGATGTGCACCATCGGCGGCAACATCGGCACCGCGTCCGGCGGGCTGTGCTGCGTCAAGTACGGGGTCACCGCCGAGTACGTCCTCGGCCTCGACGTCGTCCTCGCCGACGGGCGCCTGCTCAGCACCGGCCGCCGCACCGCCAAGGGCGTCGCCGGATACGACCTCACGCGCCTCTTCGTCGGCTCCGAAGGCAGCCTCGGCATCGTTGTCAAAGCGGTCCTCGCGCTCAAGCCCCAGCCGCCCCAGCAGCTCGTCCTCGCCGCGGAGTTCCCCTCGGCGGCGGCAGCCTGCGACGCCGTCTGCGCGATCATGGAGCGCGGCCACACCCCGTCGCTCCTCGAACTCATGGACCGTACGACCATCCACGCCGTCAACAAGATGGCGCAGATGGGCCTCCCCGACACCACCGAGGCGCTGCTGCTAGCCGCCTTCGACACCCCCGACCCGGCCGCCGATCTGGCCGCCGTCGGCGAGCTGTGCACCGCCGCCGGAGCCACCCAGGTCGTCCCCGCCGAGGACGCCGCGGAATCCGAATTGCTGCTCCAGGCCCGCAGGCTGTCACTCACCGCGCTGGAGACCGTCAAGTCCGCGACGATGATCGACGACGTGTGCGTCCCCCGTTCCCAGCTCGCCGCGATGCTCGACGGCACGGCGGCCATCGCGGAGAAGTACGACCTCACCATCGGCGTCTGCGCCCACGCGGGCGACGGCAACACCCACCCCGTCGTCTGCTTCGACCACACCGACCCCGACGAGTCACGGCGCGCCCGTGAGTCGTTCGACGAGATCATGGCCCTTGGCCTCGAGCTCGGCGGCACGATCACCGGTGAACACGGCGTGGGCGTGCTGAAGAAGGAGTGGCTCGCCCGCGAACTGGGCCCGGTCGGCGTCGAGTTGCAGCGCGGGATCAAGCAGACCTTCGACCCGCTGGGCATCCTCAATCCTGGCAAGCTCTTCTGAGTCCTACGGGACCGGGACCACATCGGTGCCAGTGGGGCCACAGCCCTAGGGGGTGTCTTGTGGATCTTGCCGGGCTCGCGTGCCCTGGCACGCACGCTCGCTGCGTTGTCGTCGGTCACCGACGCTCCGCGTCGATTTCCTCCTCCGCCTTGCGATCGCACGCACCAGACCCCGCTCCCTGATCCGGCCTGATCCACAAGACACCCCCTGGACCCCATGCCCGATGGCCCGCGGCACGGCTCCCCGCCTAGCGTGGAAGTACCGACTTCCGGTGACGAAGGAGGAGCCGTGCCCGCACGTCTTGACCACACCATCGTCCACTGCCGCGACCGGTTCGCCGCCGCCCGCTTCCTCACCGAGCTGATCGACGCCCCCGAGCCGAAACCTTTCGGTCCCTTCGCCAGCGTTCCGCTGGCCAACGGGGTCACCCTCGACTACCTCGACGAGCAGGCGGAGTCCGAGATCGTCTCGCAGCATCTGGCGTTCCTCGTCTCCGACGAGGAGTTCGACGAGATCCTCGGCCGGATCAAGGAGAGGGAGCTGCTCTACTGGGCCGACCCGATGCACGCCGAGCCGCAGCAGATCAACCACCACTTCGGTGGCCGCGGGGTGTACGTCGACGACCCCGATGGCCATTCCCTTGAGTTCATCACCCATACCTACGTGTGACCCCCGGGTGCGGGCGGCCTACGCCTCACCTTCCTGGGACTCGTCCGACGGCCACGGGTCCCGCAGGTACAGATCGTCCGCCGGGGTCGGCGCCAGCAGCTCCGCCAGCGCCTCGTCGATCCCGAGTTGCTCCGACTCGGCCCCCGGGGGTACCGCGCGCAGCGTCCGCTCCAGCCATGCGGAGACCTGCGCCGCCGACGCCTCCAGCAGAGCGTCCCCGTCCGGCGAGGTCAGGGCGATGAGGATGACCTTGCGCCCCTCGACCTTGGTCGGCCAGATGCGGACGTCGCCGTGCCCGCACGGCCGGAAGACGCCCTCGACCAGCAGCTCACGGGCGAAGGTCCAGTTCACGGGGTGCTCGGAGCCGATGTGAAAGGTCATGTGCACGGCGTACGGATCGGCCGTGCGGTAGGTCAGCCGGGCCGGTACGGGAATGCTGCGCTCCGGCGACAGCACCAGCTTGAGCTCCAGCTCGCGTTCCACCACGGTGTGCATGAGAGTGCGACTTCCTTTCCTGGTACGAGGCCCGGGAGCGGGCCACGCAGGGAGAGAGCGCCTTCCCCGCCGACTATTACGCGACTTCCGCCAACAACTTCTCAGTGACTTCGGAATCGGTTGCCGTGGTGGGGCACAGCGTTACCGGAAAGTGGTCCTTACGGCGGGACCGGCCCAGGGCGGAGCGCCGGTCTGATAGATGTGGACCCTTGAATCGATGCCCTCCACGCCCTCCAGGAGATACGGGACCACGGTGATGAGTGCCCCAACCCCGGCGACCGGCGACGGCAGCCCTGCGGCCGGCTTCTATCCAGATCCGTCCATCCCCGGATACGTCCGGTACTGGAACGGCACGGCGTGGGTGCCGGGTACGAGCAGGCCTGCGCCCAGGGACGGCGAGTCGCTGCCGACGCCGCCGGCCTCCGCGTCGGCGGCGTCCACCGCGCCGGTGACGCCCGCGACCCCGGCCACGCCCTCGGTGGAGGAGACCGGCCCCGTCTTCCTGGACGAGGAGCCCGAGCCGTCGGCCGCCGCGCCCGAGCCCGCCTCGGCGTGGCACGCGGACACCTCTCACCAGTCGGGCTTCGGCGGCGACCGCGACAACCGTGTCTCGTGGGGCGCGACGCCGCAGGACCCGCGTATCGGTGACGCGTTCCCGGCCGGGCGCCCGGACCCCCGCGCGGCGTCCGGCGCGGACCCGCGTCCGGGGGGCTCCTCCGGCGTCCGGTTCGACCGTGCGGCCGGTCCGTCGGCCGACGACCCGCGGGCCGCGGCCGGCGGGACGGCCCCGGCGGACCCCACCGGTGGTGCGCTGCCCGGGGTGCGGAGTGTGGGCGCCGGCGAGTCGAAGCCGGTCACCGACGGCACCGACACCGTCCGCGCTCAGCGCCCGAAGGCCGACGCGCCCGCCGACGGCACGATGGCGATCCGCGCGCTCGCGCCGCAGCAGCAGCCGTCGCAGCCACAGCAGCAGTCCGTGCAGGCACCGCCCCAGGTGCCCGCTCAGCAGCAGGCTCCCGTCCAGCAGGCACCCGTCCAGCAGGCGCCGGTGAGCGCCGGGGCCGGGGGCGGCGCGGCGTCGTGGGCGCAGCAGGTGCATCAGCTGGCACAGGCGCAGGCCCCCGAGCAGCCGGTCGTGCCGTGGAAGCCGCCGGTCGAAGACCCGTTCCTGCAGGCCGCCCAGGCCCAGGCCGCGGCCAGGCCCGCCGGGCTCGGCAAGCGGTTCGTGGCCCGGCTGATCGACACCGTCGTGCTCGGCGCGGTCACCGGAGCCGTCTCGTTCCCGTTCGTCTCCAAGGCGCTGACCCACATCGACGACAAGATCGCGGCGGCGAAGATGTCGGGCGAGACGGTCACCGTCTGGCTGCTCGACGGGACGACGATCACCCAGTTCGGCATCGCGCTCGCCGCACTGCTCCTGCTCGGCGTGCTGTACGAGGCGCTGCCGACCGCCAAGTGGGGGCGCACGCTCGGCAAGAAGCTGCTGGGTCTCGAGGTGCGCGACATCGAGTCGCACGGGCCCCCGGCGTTCGGGGCCGCGGTGCGGCGCTGGCTGGTGCACGGCGTGCTGGGCGTGCTGCTCATCGGCGTGGTCAACGTGCTGTGGTGTCTGTTCGACCGCCCCTGGCGGCAGTGCTGGCACGACAAGGCTGCGCACACGTTCGTGGCCGGCTGACCGTACGAACCGTCCGTACCTGCTGACGCCCTGTCAGCCCTCTGGCCCCGGGAGTCCCCCGAACGGCACCTGAGCCGTTGCGGGGCCTGGCCGGGCGCGGTGCACTGCCCCCATGAGCAACGACCAGCCGCCCGGCCAGCCGCCCGAGGACGACCCGTTCCGCAAGAAGCCGCAGGAGCCGCAGGAGCCCACGCCGCCGCCCGGTGGGCCTCCGCCGGGCGCGGGCTCTCCGTACGGCGCGCCTCCGCCCCCGCCCCCGGGAGGCGGATCCCCGTACGGCTCCCCCTACGGCGGGGCGGGTGGCGCGCCTCCGCCCCCGTACGACTCCGGCGCCTACGGAGGCGATCCCTACGGGGGCACCGACCCGCTCCACGGAATGCCTCCGCTCGCCGACCCGGCCAAGCGCTTCCTCCAGCGCTTCGTCGACTGGCTGATCGTCACGATTCCGCTCGCGCTCATCGGCATCCCGTTCGGGATCTACCACGGTCTGACGAACTCGTCGGACGACCTCGACGACATCGTCGCCGGCGCGAACACCGGCGGGCAGTGGGTGTTCCAGCTCATCTCGATCGTGGCGTTCGTCGGCTACGACACCCTGATGGTCCGGAAGGTCGGCCAGACCCTCGGCATGAAGCTGATGAAGATGCGTGTCGCGATGCTCAACGACGGGAGCACTCCCGACACGGGCTCCTCGCTCATGCGGGCCGCGGTGCTCTGGCTGCCGCAGCTGATCTGCTGCCCCTGCATCTGGCCGCTGATCCTGGCGATCATGATCCTGGTGGACAAGCCCTACAAGCAGGGCCTGCACGACAAGGCCGCCAAGACGGTGGTGGTGTCAACGGCGCAGTGAATGCTCGCCCACCCGCGGACCGGCCCCCGTGCGCACGTGGGCGACGGGCACCCGGGTGGTGGTGGCGGGATCCGTGGCGACGGCGGTCGCCGCGGCGGCCGGAGCTTCCTCGGGGACGGCGGCGGCATGGTTCGTACGGACCGTGTGCGCCGCCTTCGCCTTGGCGGGCAGCGGCACGGTCACGGCGACCAGCAGGCCCAGCGCGAGCGCGGCGATCCCGATGACGGCGACGCCGATGCCCGTGGAGGTGCGGGAGAGCAGCAGCATGGCGACGGTCGAGACGACGACAGTGGCCGAACCGTAGGCGAGCTGTGCGGCAGTAGGACGCGGCATGACGGTATCCGTCCCTCGAGGCATCATTTCGTGGTGTCGCAACGGGTCGCACTGTCAGCGACTCTACGACGGTGGATGCCCGAGGGGAACCGGTAGTAAGCGTGACCTAACCCACGGTACCGGTGCATGGGGGGCGCATGGAGTCACCCGTTCCGCGGAGTGGACGGTTCGATGCGCCTGTTGTCGGGTCGCGTGGGGTAATAGGGTTTTCCCTTGCGTCTGAGTGTCCACGCGTCCGGATATCGGAACTGCGCTCCTGCATAGTGCAGTTGGCCTGCGCAAGTCAAGATCTGTCTTTTCTTTCTTAACTCCGGTCGAATGTCGTCACTTGTGACGCGCAGCCGCGCGCGGATCCACCCCACATCCTTGGTTCCGCGGACGCGGGCGCGGGGGAGGACACTGTCAAGTGACCAGCAGACGACGGGCGATCAGAACGTCCGCGGTGTTCGTGGTGCTCGCAGCCACCGGTGCGACGGCCTCGGCCTACACCATGGCCCAGGCGGAGAACCACAGCACGACGGCCGGTATCGAGCGCCATGACCCGGCGCCGGGAGCCGGCCACGACAAGGCCCATGACGCGGCCCATGTCGACCACGATCTCGAGGGTCCGTTCAGCAAGCAGCAGGAGCAGCAGCGCAAGGCGGCGCTGGAGCAGGTCATATCCGGCGACGCGACCGTGCAGAAGCGCGGTGCGTCCAACGTCGTGAAGCTCGACGACAAGAAGTACGTCGAGCTCGGCCGTGAGAAGACGGACAAGATCTTCACGATCCTCGTCGAGTTCGGCGACAAGGTCGACGACACGACCATGTTCGACCCGGACGGCGACGGCCCCGAGGCTCCCGTCAAGAAGTACGGCGGCACGCCCGGCCCGCTCCACAACGCGATAGCCGAGCCGGATCGCAAGGCCGACAACTCGACCGCCTGGCAGAAGGACTTCAACCAGGCGCATTTCCAGGACCTGTACTTCGGCAAGGGCAAGAACAAGGACGGCAGCCCCAAGCACTCGCTGAAGACGTACTACGAGCGGACCTCGTCCGGCCGCTACTCGGTCGACGGCACCGTCTCCGACTGGGTCAAGGTCGAGTACAACGAGGCCCGTTACGGCTCCAACTACTGCGGCTCGTCCAACTGCGCCAACGTCTGGGACACGGTGCGGGACGGCGTCAACGCCTGGGCCGCCGACCAGAAGGCCAAGGGCCGGACCGACGCCCAGATCAAGGCGGACCTGGCCCAGTACGACCAGTGGGACCGCTACGACTTCGACGCCGACGGCAACTTCAACGAGGCCGACGGCTACATCGACCACTTCCAGATCGTCCACGCGGGCGAGGACGAGTCGGCGGGCGGCGGCGTCCAGGGCGGCGACGCCCTGTGGGCCCACCGCTGGTACGCGTACGGCACCGACGCCGGCAAGACGGGCCCGGCGGGCAACAAGTCCGGCGGCACCCAGATCGGCAACACCGGCATCTGGGTCGGCGACTACACCATGCAGCCCGAGAACGGCGGACTCGGCGTCTTCGCCCACGAGTACGGCCACGACCTCGGCCTGCCCGACCTGTACGACACCTCGGGCAAGGGCGAGAACTCCACCGGCTACTGGTCCCTGATGTCGTCCGGTTCCTGGCTGGGCACCGGCCAGGAGTCCATCGGCGACCTCCCCGGCGACATGAACGCCTGGGACAAGCTGCAGCTGGGCTGGCTCAACTACACCAAGGCCGAGGCGGCGACGAAGTCCACCCACAAGCTGGGTGTGTCCGAGTACAACACCAAGAACCCGCAGGCCCTCGTCGTCGAGCTGCCGAAGAAGGCCGTCACCACCACCGTCGTGAAGCCCGCCGAGGGCTCCAAGCAGTGGTGGAGCGACATGGGTGACGACCTCAAGAACACCCTCACCCGCACGGTCGACCTCACCGGCAAGTCCAAGGCGTCCCTGGAGCTTTCGGGCTGGTGGGACATCGAGGCCGACTACGACTACCTGTACGCCGAGGTGTCGACCGACGGCGGCGCCAACTGGACCGCGGTCGACGGCACCGCCGACGGCGCGGCCATCACCCGCGACGCGAGCGGCGCCCCGGCGCTGACCGGTGCGTCGGGCGCGTACAAGAAGCTCGTCTACGGCCTCGACGCGTACGCCGGCAAGAAGGTCGACGTCCGCTTCCGCTACCAGACGGACGGCGGCGCGGGCGGCAAGGGCTTCGCGGCCGACGCGATCACCGTCACCGCCGACGGCGCCCCGCTGTTCTCGGACAACGCCGAGGGCGACGACAACGGCTGGACCGCCAAGGGCTTCTCCCGCATCGGCGAGTCCTTCACCAAGGAGTACGAGCAGTACTACCTCGCCGAGAACCGGCAGTACGTCTCGTACGACGCGACCCTGAAGGTCGGCCCGTACAACTTCGGCTTCAAGGCGCCGAAGGACAGCTGGGTCGAGCACTACCCGTACCAGAACGGCCTGCTGGTCTGGCTCTGGGACACCTCCCAGAAGGACAACAACACCAGCCAGCACCCGGGCCGTGGTCTGATCCTGCCGGTCGACGCCAACGCCAAGCCGATGAAGTGGGCGGACGGCACCCTGCTCCGGAACCGGATCCAGGCCTACGACTCGACCTTCAGCCGCTTCACGACGGACGCCTTCACCCTCCACAAGGCGGACGCTCCGCTGCGGATCGGTGCGCACAAGGGCATCCCGGTCTTCGACGACCGCAAGGGCGTCTACTGGTACGAGGAGAACCCGACCGCCGGTGTCAAGGTAACTGACACCAACACTCGGATAGCGATCGTCGACGAGCCGAAGAACGGCCAGACGATCACTCTGAAGGTGGGCCCCTCGACCAAGTAGTCGACATCGTCGCAGGTCAGAGCGTGATCGGCCGTCGCCCTCTAGCGGGCGGCGGCCGATCGTGTTTAGGTGCGTCTGACGAAGTTCTTATTGACAGCGAGCTCACGGGGGAGTGATGCGGCATGCCCGGCGGAGGTTTCTGCAAGCTGCCAGGAGGCAGTGTCGTGGTCGCGATAGGGCTGCCGAGTCCGGTCGGCGACGGCAGTACGGTGCGCGTGCTGGTGCACGCGGCGAACCGTGCGCGGGCGCTGACGCGGCTGCGGAATCTGGGGCTGCGCGCGGTGTATCTGCGCGGTAACGCGGAGCCGCCGACGCCGGACGAGATCACGGCGGTACTGCACCACCCCGACGGCCTGCTGTGGCGCACCCACGAGCCGCCGTCCCAGGAGCTCTGGCACCCCATACGCGCACTGCTCCGCCCGGCGGGCGGAGCGTAGGCCTCCGGGGGGGTGGGCGGCGCGTAGGCCTCATGCGTAGGCCTCTGGAGACCGCGGAGGCCCCGGTCACACCACCGGCTTCCCCGACAGCTCCACCCCTGCCCCCCGCAGCTCCTCGAGCGCCCGGTCCGTCGTGTCCTCGGCGACACCGGCCGTGAGGTCGAGCAGTACGTGCGTGCGGAAGCCCTCGCGGACCGCGTCCAGGGCCGTCGCGCGTACGCAGTGGTCCGTGGCGATGCCGACGATGTCCACCTCGGTGACATCGCGGGCCCGCAGCCACTCGGCCAGCGTGGAGCCGTTCTCGTCGCTCCCCTCGAAGCCGCTGTACGCCGCCGCGTGCGCGCCCTTGTCGAAGACCGTGTCGACCGCCCCGCTGGCGACCGCCGGGGCGAAGTTCGGGTGGAAGCCCACGCCCTCCGTCCCCGCGACGCAGTGCGCCGGCCATGTGCGGACGTAGTCGGGGTGCTCCGAGAAGTGGTCGCCCGGATCGATGTGGTGGTCACGGGTGGCCACCACGTGCCGGTAGCCGGGCTGGGCCTCACCGATGAGGTCGGTGATGGCGGCGGCGACTTCCGCGCCCCCCGCCACCGCGAGGCTGCCCCCCTCGCAGAAGTCGTTCTGAACGTCCACGACGATCAATGCGCGGTGCATGGCGGGTGTCCTTCGGTGGTGGGAGGCGGGGGAGGGGGGAGCGGCGACGGTCGGGCGGCAATGTTCTGAGGGTAGAGACTCAAACCGCCTTGCGGGAGAGGGCATTTGCCTGCTAACGGCGCTGGTGTTGCCTCGTTGGCCATCTGCTGTTCATACGCCTCGCAGGTATTCCGTCGGGATCACCGGCTCACCGCGGGACAGCTGGGTCGCCGACATCGGCAGGCCCGCACGCGCCGCGATGTGCCGCTCACGTGCCGCGTCCAGCGGCTCACGGGCGACGATCTCGCCGCCCTTGACCAGCTCCACCAGCAGCTGCCGGTCCTCGAGCTCCTCCGGCACCGGGCCGGTGCCGAGCACCTCGGCCTCGGCGATGCCCTGCTCGTCGACCCGCCGGGCGGCCCACTTGCGGCCCCCCACGGACAATTTTCCGCCCAGCGACTTCTTCGCCACCGGGGTCAGCGGCGCCCCCGGGTCGGCCGAACCGGCGCGGGCGACCAGCTTGTAGACCATGGAGCAGGTGGGGTGCCCGCTGCCCGTGACCAGCTGCGTTCCGACGCCGTACGCGTCCACGGGCGCCGCGGCGAGCGAGGCGATCGCGTACTCGTCCAGGTCGGACGTCACGACGATCTTCGTGTCGCGTGCCCCCAGCTCGTCCAGCTGGTGCCGTACCCGGTGGGCGACCAGCAGCAGGTCCCCGGAGTCGATCCGGACGGCCCCGAGTTCCGTCCCCGCGACCTCCACGGCGGTACGGACGGCCTCGGCGACGTCGTACGTGTCGACGAGCAGGGTCGTCCCCCGTCCGAGTGAGTCGACCTGCGCACGGAAGGCGTCCCGCTCGGTGTCGTGCAACAGGGTGAAGGCGTGGGCGCTGGTGCCGACGGTCGGGATGCCGTAGCGGAAGCCCGAGGCGAGGTCCGACGTGGAGCTGAAGCCTCCGACGTACGCGGCGCGCGCGGAGGCGACGGCGGCGAGCTCGTGCGTGCGCCGGGCGCCCATCTCTATGAGCCGGCGCCCGCCCGCGGCGGACGACATGCGGGAGGCGGCGGCCGCGATCGCCGAGTCGTGGTTGAGGATCGACAGGATCACGGTCTCCAGCAGGACGCACTCGGCGAAGGAACCCTCGACACGGATGATCGGCGAGCCGGGGAAGTACACCTCGCCCTCCGGGTAGCCCCAGATGTCGCCGCTGAAGCGGTAGCGGGACAGCCAGTCGAGCGTGGGCCCGTCGACGATGCGCCGGTCCCGGAGGAAGGCGAGGACGCCGTCGTCGAAGCGGAAGTTCTCCACGGCGTCCAGGACGCGCCCGACGCCGGCCACCACCCCGTAGCGGCGGCCCTCGGGCAGCCGGCGGGTGAAGACCTCGAAGACCGAGCGGCGGTCGGCCGTGCCGGCCCTCAGCGCCGCCTGGAGCATCGTGAACTCGTACTGGTCGGTGAAGAGCGCGGTCGACGGCACGTCCACCGGCAGACCCAGATCCGCAGTGCTCACCATGGTCAACCTCGAACTCTCGTCTCGGCCGCCGGCCGGGCCGGCCGGGGGTCCGGGGGGTGTCCCCCGGGAATCGCTGCCATACGTGCGATGCTAGCGCACATCTCGTCAGAGTGACGAGATGTCGGCGATTCGGCCGGGGCCGTTTGTGCGACAGGGCCTGTCGGGTGGCAGCATGGGTGGAGTGACTGTGCCCCTAGAGATCGAACAGACCCAGTCGGCCGAGGAGTCGTTCGCCGTACCCGAGCCGGACGTCCCCTGGGTGACGATCGTCCACAACGATCCGGTCAATCTGATGAGCTACGTCACGTACGTGTTCCAGGCCTACTTCGGCTACCCCAAGGACAAGGCCCACAAGCTGATGCTCGACGTCCACCACAAGGGCCGCGCTGTCGTCTCCAGCGGCAGCCGCGAGGAGATGGAGCGTGACGTGCAGGCGATGCACGGCTACGGACTGTGGGCGACGCTCTCCCAGGACCGCATGTGATGGCCGGCCACTTCGAGGCGCTGCCCGGTGGCGGCGCCGCCGTCGCGCTCGACGAGGTCGAGATCTCCATCCTGCGCTCGCTGGCCGTCCAGCTGCTCGAGCTCATCGGCCCCGGCGACGAGCCCGCCAAGGGTGAGGACCCGCTCGCCGCACTCTTCGCGCAGGGTCCGAGCGAGCCGCCGTCCGACCCGGCGCTGGCGCGCCTCTTCCCGGACGCGTACGGCGGTCCCGAGGACGAGGAGAACGACGAACTGCGGGAGTTCTCCGCCGAGTTCCGGCGCTATACGGAGAACGACCTGCGCGCCCGCAAGCGCGACGACGCCCTCGTGGTCGTCCGCAACCTCGACGCGCTCAGCGCGACGGGCGAGGGCGGCGCGGTCCTCAAGCTGACCGCCGACGACTCCCTGCACTGGCTGGGCGCCCTCAACGACCTGCGGCTGACCATCGGCACGCGCCTGGAGGTCACCGACGAGGACGAGGGCGGTGACCTGTACCGGCTGCCGGACTCCGATCCGCGCAAGCCGATGGTGATGGCGTACCTCTGGCTCGGCGCGCTCCAGGAGACGCTCGTCGAGACGCTGGCGCCCTGATCCTCACCCCCGTAAGGCCATCTCCGCACGCCCGTGCGTTCGCTCAACGGACACTCAAATCCGGATAACGATCGCGTCACTCGACCGCTCCGCCTTGCCGACCCTTAGGTCATTTGTCCGCTTCTTCCTGTGCCGTGCGCCACATCCGCCCCCGTCGATCTTTGTTGCGGCCGTGATAAATCTTCACGACCGCCCGGGCACGCCACCCATGTTCCCGGGGCGCTCGGACCGGCTGACCGCCGGTAGCAACTCCATCCATATCCGGGGGGATCAGGACCTGGTCCGCAGCCGTACGCAGACGGCGCGGGCCAGCATGGAGAAAGGCGCACCACCCATGACCTCAGTGCGGGTCGACAAGCATGACGGCAATGAGGCCGCGGCAACGTCCAGTGAGGGTTACGAGCGGGGTCTCGGACCCCGTCAGGTCCAGATGATCGCCATCGGCGGCGCCATCGGCGTGGGCCTGTTCCTGGGAGCCGGAGCGAACATCGCGAAGGCCGGACCCAGCCTCATCCTGATGTACGCCCTCGCAGGCGTGATCATTTTCTTCATCATGCGGGCGCTCGGCGAACTGCTCCTGTACCGGCCGGTCTCCGGCTCCTTCGCGGAGTACTCGCGCGAGTTCCTCGGCCCGTTCTTCGGATACGTCACCGGCTGGACGTACTGGCTGATGTGGATCGTGACCGGCATGGCGGAGCTCACCGCCGCCGCCATCTACATCAACTACTGGTTCCCCGCGATCCCGCAGTGGGTCACGGCCCTCGTCTTCCTGGTCGTCCTCTACATCGCCAACCTGATCTCGGTGAAGCTGTTCGGCGAGATCGAGTTCTGGTTCTCGATGGTCAAGGTGACGGCGCTCGTCGGCATGATCGTCATCGGTCTCGGCGTGCTGACCTTCGGCTTCAGCGCCGCAGGTGACACCGCAGCCGTCTCCAACCTGTGGGCCTTCGACGGCTTCTTCCCCAAGGGCATCGGCTCCAGCCTGATGACCCTGCAGGGCGTCATGTTCGCCTACCTCGCCGTCGAGCTGGTCGGTGTCACGGCCGGTGAGTCCGAGAACCCCGAGAAGACCCTGCCCAAGGCCATCAACTCGCTGCCCTGGCGGATCGCCCTCTTCTACGTCGGTGCCCTCACGGTCATCCTGTGCGTGGTCAAGTGGACCGAGTTCGCCCCGGGCGTGAGCCCCTTCGTCGCCGCCTTCGCCAAGATCGGCATCCCGGCCGGCGCGGCCATCGTCAACTTCGTCGTCCTCACCGCGGCCCTGTCGTCCTGCAACTCCGGCATGTACTCCACCGGCCGCATGCTGCGCGACCTGGCCTCCAACGGCGAGGCCCCGAAGGCGCTGGGCAAGCTCGCGGCCAGCAAGACCCCGGCCATCGGCATCACCGTCTCCGTCGCGCTCATGGGCATCGGCGTGCTGCTCAACTACGTCGTCCCGGAGAAGGCGTTCGGCTACGTCACCTCGGTGGCCACCGCGGCGGGCATCTGGACCTGGATGATGATCCTCGTCAGCCACATCCGCTACCGCCGCGCGGTCGAGGCCGGCCGACTGCCCGCCTCCTCCTTCCCGGCCCCCGGCGGCTCGGTCTGCAGCTGGATCGCCCTGGTGTTCCTGCTCTTCGTGACGGGCCTGATCGCGTACGACCCCGACTCCCGTATCAGCCTGTACGTGGGCGCCGGCTGGGCCATCGCGCTGGCCATCGGCTGGTTCCTCATGCGGGGCAACAAGACGGAGGGCACCGCCGAGCCGACCCGCGAGTACGCGGACGTCGCCAAGTAGCGGCACGCTTCCTCGCACCAGTCGTCGGGCCATGCCGGGCCCCGCTCGCCCGGCATGGCCCGACGCGTTTCCGGCGCCGCACACGCGCCCGGGTTCACCGGACACGCGCCCGGGTTCAGGCGAGCCGGACGCCCTCCGCGCGGGCATGGAGCGTCACACCGGCATCGCCGACCGAGATGCCGGTCGGGGTCAGCCCGGCGGGCAGCTCAGGCACGGTGCGCTCCCGGCCGGCGAAGGCTCCGGCGACACGGGGGCCGGCCGGGTCGACCGGACGGCCCGCGAACGACGCGGCGACGGGCACCGGGGTGATGGTGCGCCCGGTCAGCCGCAGCTCGGCGACGACGGTCAGCGGCAGGCCGAGCACTTCACGGTCGATGCGCAGACGTCCCTCCGCGTCCGCGGAGAGCGAGGCGCCCTCGCCGGGGCCGTCACCGAAAGAGCCGAGGGAGCCGAAGGAGCCGAAGGGCACGGTGAAGCGGGCGTCGGCGGTGGCGGCCGTGTACGCACCGGCCTTCCCGGTGACTCCCCGCAGCTCCACCGACGCCTGCACCGGCTGCCCTTCCGCGGTCACGGCGTCGGCCCGTACCGCCACCCGGGGAAAGGTCCCCTCCGCGGCGCTCAGCAGGAAGGGGAAGGCGTCGATGCTGACCTGCGGGGTGCCGGCCAGGGCCTTCTGGCGGTCGGCGATCCGCCCGGCGAGCCGTGCCTCCGCGGCCGCGACGGCGATCCGGTCGGCGAGGGGCAGCGCGGCGAGCACCGCGGTCAGCGCGAGCGACGTCCACAGCAGCCGCCTGCGGCCGTGGGCAGCCAGGACCCGGATCATGACGTGCTCCCGGTGGTCGTGAAGGCAGTGCTGTCGGCAGGGGCCGGGGCAGGGACCGGGGCAGGGCCGCCGTCCTCGACCTCCACGTGCGGCAGCAGCCGGTCCAGTGGGCCGGGCAGCCACCAGTTGGCGCGGCCGAGCAGGACCATCGTGGACGGCACGAGAACGCCCCGGACGACGGTGGCGTCCAGCGCGACGGCCGTGGCCAGGCCGATACCGAACATCTTCACCACCGGGTCGTCGGACAGCAGGTAGCCGAGGAAGACACTGACCATGATCAGCGCGGCGGACGTGATGATCCGCCCGGTTCCGGCGAGCCCCGTGATCACGGCCCGCCGGTTGTCCCCGTCACGCAGGTAGGCCGCGCGGACGGCGCTGAGCAGGAAGACCTCGTAGTCCATGGAGAGCCCGAACAGCACGGCGAACATCAGCAGGGGAACGTATCCGGGGATCGGTACCGGGCCCTCGAGCCCGATCAGGGGAGCGCCCCAGCCCCACTGGAAGACCGCGGTGATCACACCGTAGGAGGCGGCGACCGAGACCAGGTTCATCAGCGCGGCCTTGACCGCGACGACCGGGGAGCGGAAGGCCACCAGCAGGAGCAGCGCGGCGACGGCGAGGACGAAGCCCACGACCAGCGGCATCCGCCGTGTCAGGCGTTCGTTCAGATCGGCCTGGGCGGCCGTGGCCCCGCCCACATGGGTCACCTGACCGGTGCCCGCGGTGGCCTCGGGCAGGGTCTCCTCCCGCAGCGTGCGTACGAGCCCGGCGGTGGCCGGGTCGCCGGGCGCGGTGGTGGGGGTGACCTGCCAGCGCACATGAGTGCCGTCGGCGGCCGTCTGCGCGGGCCCGACGGCTGCGACGCCGCCGGTCGCGCGCAACGCGGCGGTGATGTCCGTGATCCGGGTGTCGTCCGGGCCGGACGCCGGGGTGGGCAGTGTGGACACGATCTGCAGGGGGCCGTTGGCACCGGGGCCGAAGGCGTCGGCCAGCCGGTCGTACGCGGTGCGGCTCGCCGTTCCCGGGGATTTGTCGCCCGCGTCGAGCTGACCGAAGGTCAACTGTGCGGCAGGGGCGGCGAGCACCGCGGTCAGGGCGAGCGCGGCGAGCAGACACCGCCACGGCCGTGACGCGACGGACCCGGCGACGCGGCCCCAGCCGCCGGGGTGCTCCCGGCCGGGTCCGTGGATCGCCTCGTCCGCCGCGGCCGCCTCGTCCGTGGCCTTCGTCGTGCGTGCCCCGGGCGTGAGCCGCCGTCCGAGGAGCGAGAGCACGGCGGGCAGGAGCGTGAGCGTGGCCGCCATCGCGACCAGAACGGCGATGCCCGGCGCGAGCGCCAGCGCGTGCAGCAGGGGCAGCCCACCGAACGCGAGCCCGGCGAGCGCGGCGACGACCGCACTGCCCGCGAACACGACCGCCCTGCCGGAGCTGGCCGTGGTGCGCGCGGCCGCGTCCTCCGTGCCCAGTCCGGCCGCTCGCAGCTCACGGAACCTGGTCAGACAGAAGAGCGTGTAGTCGATGCCGACGCCGAGGCCGATCATCGCCGCGATCGTCGTGCCCGAGGACGGCATGTCCGTCAGATGGCCCGCGAGGCCGATCGCGCACAGGGAGACGGCCAGGCCGATCGTCCCCATGAGCAGCGGGACCCCGGCCGCGACCAGGCTGCCGAAGCCCACGGCGAGGACGACGAAGGCGGCCGCGAGCCCGATGATCTCGCTGTGGCCGGTGGAGCCCTTGTCCGCGGCGGCGGCGAGATCGCCGCCGGGGGTCACCTCGATACCGGCCCGGGTGGCGGGGGCCGCCGCGTCCGTGATGCTCCGGGTGGTCGCGGACGTGATGTCCCGGCCGCCGACGTCGAGTTCGACCGAGAACTGACCGGTGCGGGCGTCGGCACCGAGGGCGCCGCGGCCCGCGGGATCGTAGGGCGTGGTGACGCCCACGACGTGATCCACGCCCTCTATGGCCCGTGCGGCTTCCTCGACGGCCTCCCTCTGCCGGGTCGCGGTGAGGGGCGCGGTGCCCGGCGGTGCGTACAGGACGACGGGCTGCCTGCCGGAGGCCGCGTCGGAGAAGGCCCCGGCCGCGTCGCGCGCCGCCTGGCTGTCGCTGCCCGGGATGGTCACGGCCTCGGTGGTGACCCTTCCGAACGCGCCCACGGCGGCGGCCAGGGCGGCGAGCAGCAGCAGCCAGGCGGCCACGGTCCGTCTGGGTCTGCGGGCGCACCAGCGCCCTACGGACAGGAGCATCGGATGAGCCGTCCCTCTCGTGCGGCGGAAGTTATTGCACTCGGCGTGCAATCCACACAGTTGCATCGGGAGTGCAATAATGTCAACGCAGGGATCGGGAGGAGCCGACGTGAACCAGACGCACTCGCAGACGCACCCACAAGCGCCGGCCGGTGCGGCGAACGCCGCACGTGAACGGGCGCGAGGCGGTGCGCCGGACGGCCGTACGGAGCGCGGGCGCCAGACCCGCGAGAAGATCGCCGACGCGATGCTCTCGCTGCTGGACGAGGGCGAGACGCAGTTCCCGGCGGACCGTGTCGCCGAGCGCGCCGGGGTGTCCCGGCGCCTGGTGTTCCATCACTTCGCCGACATGGCGCAGCTCGCGGACACCGCCATCGCCCGGCGCCTGGACCAGCTGGCCGCACAGATCAAGCCGCTGCCGACGGACGGGCCGCGGGAGGCGCGGGTGGCGGCGCTCACCGAGCAGCGCGCCCGGATCCTGGAGTGGATCACGCCGGCGCGGCTGACGATGATGCGGATGGACCACCTCTCCGAGCGCGTGGAGGAGGCCACCCGCCAGGTCATGGACTTCGCGCGGCAGCGGCTGACCGAGATCTTCGCGGTGGAGCTCGGCCGGCTTCCGGAGGATCGCAGGGCCGACCTGCTCAACGGGCTGGACGCGGTGACCACATGGGGCGCCTGGTACCACTGGCGCAGCGGCGGCCTGGACCCGCAGGCGGCCCGCCGTGCGATGGAGACCACGGTGCACGCGCTGCTCGCCGTGACCGACCGGCCGGAGACCTGGCCCGGCTCCGGGCCCCGCGCCCCCGGGCCGCGGGCGTGATCTCACTCATTGGTCCCCGGATCTCAGATCCGGGAGCCGTCCGCCTATTCTCGTCACCATGCTGACCATCACCCGGGCCCTGTACGACCAGATCGTCGCCCACGCCCGCGAGGACCACCCCGACGAGGCCTGCGGCGTGGTCGCCGGACCCGTGGGCGAGGGGCGCCCCGAGCGGTTCATCCCGATGCTCAACGCCGCGCGCTCGCCCACGTTCTACGAGTTCGACTCCGCGGATCTCCTCAAGCTCTACCGCGAGATGGACGACCGCGACGAGGAGCCGGTGATCATCTACCACTCCCACACGGCGACCGAGGCGTACCCGTCGCGCACCGACATCTCCTACGCCAACGAGCCCGGCGCGCACTACGTCCTGGTGTCCACGGCCGACACGGACGGCGCGGGCCCGTTCCAGTTCCGCTCGTTCCGGATCGTCGAGGGCGAGGTCACCGAGGAGGACGTCAAGATCGTCGAGGCGTACTGAGGCTCAAGCGTCCGACTGGCGAACAGGTCGCGTCCGCGATGCGAGATCACATGCCGGGAGCAGGACCGGGAATCGTTACGATGACCGCATGGTTTCGAACGACGTGAGCGAGAAGACGCCGGGCACGCCGCTGCTCGTGGCGCGACTGCACGTCGACCTGTGCCGCCTCGCCAGCGCCATGTGTACGCGCTGCGCGGACCGCCGTCCGGCCTGAGCCACGGCCCCCAGCGCACCGTCCCCTGCACCGACCCCCGCGCGGGGGGCTGAGCCGCGCGCCCTTACGTCACTCACGTAACGCCCTTACGTCCTCCCGACAGGAGCCCACGCCATGGCCATCGAGGTCCGCATCCCGACCATCCTCCGCACCTACACCGACGGCGCCAAGACCGTGGAGGGCAGCGGGGACACCCTCGCCGACCTCTTCGCCGACCTCGAGTCCCGGCACGCGGGCATCCAGGCGCGCATCGTCGACGGCGGCCAGCTGCGCCGCTTCGTGAACGTCTACCTGAACGACGAGGACGTCCGCTTCCTGGACGGCATCTCCACCAAGCTGTCCGACGGCGACAACGTCACGATCCTGCCGGCCGTCGCCGGCGGCATGGTCTGATCCCTGATGCGCTACGACTCCCCGCTCGCCGCGGTCGGCAACACGCCGCTCGTCCGCCTGCCCCGGCTCTCCCTGTCGGAGGACGTCCGCATCTGGGCCAAGCTGGAGGACCGCAACCCGACCGGTTCGGTCAAGGACCGCCCCGCGCTCCACATGATCGAACAGGCGGAGAAGGACGGCCGGCTCACCCCCGGCTGCACGATCCTGGAGCCGACCAGCGGCAACACCGGCATCTCGCTCGCGATGGCGGCCAAGCTGAAGGGATACCGCATCGTCTGCGTGATGCCCGAGAACACGAGCGAGGAGCGCCGCCAGCTCCTGGCGATGTGGGGCGCCGAGATCATCTCCAGCCCCGCGGCGGGCGGCTCCAACACGGCGGTGCGCGTCGCCAAGGAACTCGCCGGGCAGAACCCGTCCTGGGTGATGCTCTACCAGTACGGAAACCCGGACAACGCGGGTGCCCACTACGCCACGACCGGCCCGGAGATCCTCGCCGACCTGCCGTCCATCACCCACTTCGTGGCGGGCCTCGGGACCACGGGCACGCTCATGGGCGTGGGCCGCTTCCTGCGTGAGCACAAGCCGGACGTGAAGATCGTCGCCGCCGAGCCGCGGTACGACGACCTCGTCTACGGCCTGCGCAACCTCGACGAGGGCTTCGTACCCGAGCTGTACGACGCCTCCGTCCTCACCACCCGCTTCTCGGTCGGCTCGGCCGACGCGGTCACCCGCACCCGCGAGCTCCTCCAGCAGGAGGGCATCTTCGCGGGCGTCTCCACGGGCGCGGCCCTGCACGCCGCGATCGGTGTCGGCAAGAAGGCCCTCAAGGCCGGCGAGGCCGCGGACATCGTCTTCATCGTCGCCGACGGCGGCTGGAAGTACCTCTCGACGGGCGTCTACACGGCCCCGACGACCGAAGCCGCGATCGAAACCCTCCACGGCCAACTCTGGGCCTGACGCCCGAGCCCCCTGCGGCTGCCGCTGCCGGCGCCCGCGTCGAGCGTGCCGGTGGCGGTGGGCGGGCAGGGGTCCGGGGCGGAGCCCCGAATTTCACGGCCGAAGGCCGCACGAGGTCTGGGGGCTTGCCCCCGTTCGGAAGGGGCGGGGTGGGGGAAGGCCCGCCACAGGCGTCGCCCGTCGCCCAGGCCCCACGCCCCCTCAGCAGGGCCCCGCCTCAGTGGGACAGGTGCCGCACCTGGTCCCACAGGAGCGGGTCCACCACCCCCACCCGGCGCCGGAAGTCCCGCACCCGGACCTCCCGCAGCTCGTCCGTCTCCAGAAAGCTCGGCCGCCCGTGCGTGTCACCCACCGCGCCCGGCGGCAGCGCGAGCACGCCAGGACGTTCGTCGTGGTACTTGCTGGTGATCTTGGCGACGCGCGCCGCCCCACCGTGGACCTGGAGAACCAGACAGGGCCGGTCCTTGGAGCCGGGCCCGTCCTCGTACGGGACGTCCGCCCACCAGATCTCGCCCGGCTGCGGCCGCCGCGTCGGCCCCGCCTTGCCCCGCCCTGGAGCACGGCCCGGGGCCCTGCCCGGCGCGGCCCGTCCCGGCCCCCGCTCCACGCGCGTCCGAGGCCTGCCGGGCGGCCGTACCCGCCCCACCGCGGCCACCAGCGCGATCACCACCACCGCGCCGAGCGCGAGCCACCAGGACGTGTCCATACCCAGACGGTACCCGGCGCGCACACCCCGCCGTCCGCCCCCCGCACACGCTCCGCACGCGCCCCGCACACAGCCCGCGCACCTCGTCCTATCCGGTGACAGGGCAGGTGAGTTCCCCCACAACGGGCTGCCGCGAAGGAGCGGCCAACCCTTTCGCGCCTTACGCTCAACAAACCGCACGAGCTCCCCCGCGCTGCGCTCCAGCCCTCCCCGTTTCCCGTCCAAGGACGACCGTCCACGGAGGTCCAAGCTCCATGAAGCTCACCGTCGTCGGCTGCTCGGGGTCGTTCCCGTCCGCGGAATCGGCCTGCTCGAGCTACCTCGTAGAGGCCGACGGCTTCCGGCTGCTCCTCGACATGGGCAACGGCGCCCTCGGCGAGCTGCAGCGCCACATCGGTCTCTACGACCTCGACGCCATCTTCCTCAGTCATCTGCACGCGGACCACTGCATCGACATGTGCGGGTACTTCGTCGCCCGCTACTACCGCCACGACGGCGGCCGCTGCGACGCCATCCCGGTGTACGCGCCGGAGGGCGCCGAGCAGCGCCTCACCACCGCCTACGCGGACACCCCCTCCGACAAGTCGATGAGCGAGGTCTTCGACTTCCACACCCTCAAGCCGGGCTCCTTCGACATCGGCCCCTTCTCGATCCGTACGGAGAAGGTCGCGCACCCCGTGGACACCTTCGCCATCCGCGTCGAGCACGGCGGCGCCTCGCTCACGTACTCCGGCGACACCGGCGTCTGCGACCCCCTCGTCGAACTCGCCGACGGAACCGACCTCTTCCTCTGCGAGGCGGCCTTCACGCACGGCAAGGAGGACATTCCGGGCCTCCACCTCAACGGCCGCGAGGCCGGCGCCCACGCCGCCCGCGCCGGAGTGCGCCGTCTCCTGCTCACGCACATCCCGCCGTGGACGGACGCCGAGCAGAACCTGGCGGACGCGCGCGCGGTGTACGGGGGCCCGGCGGAGCTGGCCGTCCCGGGAGCGGTCTACGAGATCTAGGCCATCACGAGGTCCAGGTCCAGGACGTCCGGTCCACGAGGTCCAGATCCACGAGACCCAGGTCCACGAGACCCAGGTCCAGGACGTCCAGTCCACGAGGTCCGGATCCACGAGGTCCAGGTCCAGGACGTACAGATCCACGACGTCCGGATCCACGACGTCCGGATCCCGCCACGAGATCCACTCCCCAGGCCGTCGGCGACCCACGCCGGTACACTCGCAAAGGCATACAAGGCCGACACATCGCCCTGACCTGCGAGGACACATGGCCGATGACGTCGCGGACACCGCCGCGCCCCCACCCAGCGCGCACAGCCACGAGGAGGGGCCCGGGGAGCTGAAGCACAACGCGATCGGCTTCGTCGACGCGCTCGTCATCGGTATCAACTCCACCTCGCCCGCCTACTCCCTGGCCGCGGTCATCGGTCCGGTCGTGGCCCTTGTGAGCATCTACGCGCCCGGCGTGGTCCTCATGTCGTTCGTGCCGATGCTGCTGATCGCATCGGCGTTCTTCTACCTCAACAGGGTCGACCAGGACTGCGGCACGACCTTCTCGTGGGTCACCCGGTCCATGGGCCCCTGGGCCGGCTGGCTCGGCGGCTGGGCGATCATGATGACCGGCGTGCTGGTGGTCGGCTCCCTCGCCGACGTCGCCGTCGGCTTCGGACTGCTCGCCGTCGGCCTCGACAGCTGGGCAGACAGCGCCCTCGTCCGGCAGACGCTCACGGTGGCCGTCATCCTCGTGATGACGGCCATCTGCGTCATCGGCACCGAGGCATCGGCCCACGTCCAGAACGTCCTCATCCTGGCCCAGGTCGCCTGTCTGCTCGCGTTCGCCGTCGTGGCGATCTACCGCGTCTACGCCGGTACGGGCACGCTGGACCCGATCAGACCCGAGATCACCTGGCTCGACCCGCTCGGGGCCGGCGGCGCGGCGCTGACCGGGGGCCTGCTCCTGGGCGTGTTCATGTACTGGGGCTGGGAGTCCGCGGTCAATCTGACCGAGGAGGTCGAGCACTCCGAGACCGCCCCGGGCCGGGCCGGCATCTGGTCGACGATCGTGCTGCTCGTGACGTACCTGTCGGTCACCATCGCGGTCGTGGCCTATGCCGGACCCACGTACCTGGCCGAGAACGCGGGCGAGGAGGAGTTCGTCTTCGCCCTGCTCGCCGGTGAGGTGATGGGCGGCTGGGACTGGGTCGTGCTGTTCGCCGTCTCGACGTCCGCGCTGGCCTCGACGCAGACGACGATCATCCCCTCGTCGCGCACCGCCCTGTCGATGGCCCGGCGGCACGCACTGCCGTCGGTCTTCGCCCGTATCCACCCGCGGTTCCGCACACCCCACGTCAGCACCTGGGCCGTGGCCGTCGTCGCCATCGCCTGGTACCTCGTCGTCAGCCGGATCAGCGAGAACGCGCTCTTCGACTCCCTCACGGCGCTGTCGCTGCTCATCGCCTTCTACTACGCGCTCACCGGCGTCGCCTGCGCCGTCTACTACCGCCGCCATCTGACCGAGAGCGTCCGCAGCTTCCTGCTCATCGGCGTCGGCCCGCTGGTCGGCGCCGCGCTGCTCAGCTGGCTGCTCGTCGAGTCGGTCGTCGACATGTCCGATCCCGCGAACTCCTACAGCGGCGTCTCCTGGTTCGGCCTCGGGCCGCCGCTCGTCATCGGCATCGGCATCGTGATCGCGGGGCTGGTCGTCATGGCCGGGCGGCGCCTGGCGACCGGCGCGTTCTGGCGCGAGCGTCCCGGTGTGGCCGACCCCGACCTGGTGCACGGCAGGAAACCGGAACCGCTCTGAAGGATCTGAAGGAGGCCTGGGATGTCCGTGGTCCTCGGATACGACGAGTCCCCGGGCGCGGCACGGGCGCTCGACGTCGCCATCGAGGTGTCGGCGGCCTTCGGCGAGCCGCTCGTCCTGGTCTTCGGCGCCGCGGCCCCGGGAGCGGCGGGCGAGGAGTACCGGGCCCACCACGAGGCCATCCGCCAGGCGGGGAGGTCCGCGCTGGCGCACGCCGTCGAGGCCGCCGACGAGGCGGGCGTACCGACGGCCGTCGAGGTCCTGGACGAGCGCCCCGCGCAGGCCCTGCTGGACGCGGCCGCCCGCCACGACGCGCGGGTGATCATCGTCGGCAGCTACGGCGAGAGCCCGATGCGCGGCGCCCTGCTCGGCTCGACCACGCACAAGCTGCTGCATCTGTCGACGGTGCCGGTGCTGTGCGTACCGGCCGCCGCGGAATGAACGAGGCCCCGCCTTCCGTGGAGGAAGGCGGGGCCTCGGCGGCCTGGTGCGGCCGTGTCGCTTATTCGGCCTCGGCTACTTGGCCTCGGCCTTTTCGAGCTCGGCCAGCTCCTCGTCGGACTCGCGGCCCGGCGTGGGGAGGTTGAACTTGGTGATCGCGAAGCGGAAGACCACGTAGTAGATCGCCGCGAACACCAGACCGATCGGGATGATCATCCAGGGCTTGGTGGCGAGGCCCCAGTTCAGGAAGTAGTCGATTGCACCAGCCGAGAAGCTGAAGCCGTGGTGCACGCCGAGCGCCCAGGTGACGGCCAGCGAGACGGCGGTCAGGAGGGCATGGATCACGTACAGCACCGGCGCGATGAACATGAACGCGAACTCGATCGGCTCGGTGATGCCGGTGACGAACGAGGTCAGCGCCAGCGAGAACATCATGCCGCCGACGACCTTGCGGCGCTCGGGACGGGCGCAGTGCGTGATCGCCAGCGCGGCCGCGGGCAGAGCGAACATCATGATCGGGAAGAAGCCCGTCATGAACTGGCCGGCGGTCGGGTCGCCGTGGAAGAACCGCGGCAGGTCGCCGTGCCACAGGGTACCGGCGGAGTCCTTGAAGGAACCGATCTCCTGCCACGCCACGGTGTTGACGAACTGGTGCATGCCGACCGGGAGCAGTGCGCGGTTGATGGCCCCGAAGATTCCGGCGCCGACGGCGCCGAGACCCGTCATCCACTCGCCGAAGCCGGTGATGACATCACCGATGGGCTCCCACACCAGGCCGAAGAAGACACCGACGGCGGTGCCGATGAAGGCCATCAGGATCGGGACGAGACGGCGGCCGTTGAAGAAGCCGAGCCAATCGGGCAGCTTGGTGCGGTGGTACCGCTGCCAGGTGACGGCGGCTATCAGGCCCATCACGATGCCGCCGAGCACCTTGGGGTCGTTGTAGGTCGCGGCTACGTCGACACCCTTGTTCGCGGTGGTGTTGACCACGGCTTCGCTGATCGGGAACGCGGTGAGGACGTTCTTGTACACCAGGAATCCGACCAGCGCCGCGAGAGCCGTCGAACCGTCGGCCTTCTTGGCGAAGCCGATGGCGATGCCGACACAGAACAGCAGCGGCAGATTGGCGAAGACGGCGTCGCCGGCGGTGGCGAACACCGAGGCGACCTTGTCCCAGCCGAGGCCGTCGGCACCGAACACGTCGGGCTGGCCGAGGCGCAGCAGGATGCCCGCCGCCGGCAGCACGGCGATGGGCAGCTGCAGGCTTCGGCCGACCTTCTGCAGGCCCTGGAACAGGCCGGAGCCCCATTTCTTGGCGGGCGGCGCCGGGGTGGCGGTGGCCGTGGACACAACTTCCTCCAGTGGGCAAGGCGCCGCCCGGGACCAGGGGAAGAGGGGGACGGCGGCGTCTCAGGGGGGAACGCGGTGGTCTGGACCGCGTGGTCTACACCAGTCAGAGGTGTAGACCTGTTGTAGCACGTGAGGGACGGATAAGGAACCCGCGGAATCTGTGACCTGGGTGATACGCCGTCAATACCGACAAAAGGCCACCGTGGGCGCAGGTCGCGCTGCCCGTGCGCGCCCCTCAGTCCTTCGTCGCGGCCCGTTCCAGCTCCTGCTCGATCTCCTCCGGTTCGCGCCCCGGCGTGGGGATGTCGAACGCTGTGATGAGCACCCGGAAGAGGACGTAGTAGACCACCGCGAAGCAGGCTCCGATCGGGATGATCAGCCAGGGCTTGGTGTCGAGGTGCCAGTAGAGGATGTAGTCGATCACGCCCGCGGAGAAGGTGAAGCCCGCGTGGACGCCGAGGGCCCACGTGATCGCCATGGAGGCACCGGTGAGCAGCGCGTGCAGCCCGTACAGCAGCGGCGCCGCGAACATGAAGGAGAACTCGATCGGCTCGGTCACCCCTGTGACGAACGAGGTGAGTGCGACCGAGAGCATCAGGCCGGCCACCCGCTTGCGGTGCTCGGGGCGGGCGCAGTGCGTGATCGCGAGGGCGGCCGCGGGCAGTCCGAACATCATGATCGGGAAGAAGCCCGACGTGAACTGGCCCGCGGAGGGGTCGCCGGCCAGGAAGCGGGTGATGTCGCCTTGGACGGTCTTGCCCTCCGGTGTGGTGTAGTCGCCCGCCTGGAACCAGAAGAACGTGTTCAGGAACTGGTGCATGCCGATGGGGATCAGCAGCCGGTTCGCGACGCCGAAGATGCCCGCGCCCCAGGCGCCGAGGTCGATGAGCTGCTTGGCGAACCACTCCAGCGCATCACCGACCGGCTGCCACAGCAGGCCGAACGCCACCCCGAGGACGCAGCACACCAGCGCCATGATGATCGGGACGAGTCGGCGGCCGTTGAAGAAGCCGAGCCAGTCGACGAGTTTCGTGCGGTGGTACCGCTGCCAGATGGTGGCCGTCAGCAGCCCGATCAGGATGCCGCCCAGCACGCCGGGGTTCTGCGGGACGCCGTCCGGCGTGGCTGCGGTCACCGAGCCCGCGACCGGAAACGCCTTGAGGGTGCCGTAGTAGACCAGGAAGCCGGCGACGGCGGCGAGCGCGGTCGAGCCGTCGGACTTCTTCGCGAAGCCGATCGCCACCCCGATGCAGAAGAGGAGCGGCAGTCCGAGGCTGCCGTCGAGGATGCCGCCGCCGCCCTTGACCAGGACGTCCGACACCTTCTCCCAGAACGGGCCGTGCAGATAGGCGCCGAAGAGGTTGCCGAGACTGATCAGCAGGCCGGCCGCCGGCAGGACCGCGACGGGGAGCTGGAGGCTCCGGCCGATCTTCTGGAGTCCCTGGAGGATTCCGTTCCACCACTTCCGCTGCGGTGGCGCGGCCGCGCTCTCGGCGCTCATGGGCATCCTCCGTCGGTGCACACTGGTGTAGACCAGTTGCGGTACGCTCGCCAGTGCCCGGCCGTGGACCGCGGGCAGGGCGCGGGTGATCATCATCATTCGATACGGGGCCGCAACTCGCTCGCGAAGTTGGGCCAACCGTGAGTTACCGTGACAAAACGGATTTGCGGCCCACGGTCCCGGCCGACGGCACCTTCCGGGACAGTGACATCAGCGGCTGTCGCCGCGGGCCCCGGACCTCCGGACCCCGGCCGAAAAGACTTAGGGAGCAGACATGGCCAGCAAGGCTGAGAAGATCGTCGCCGGGCTCGGCGGTATCGACAACATCGAAGAGGTCGAAGGCTGCATCACCCGCCTCCGCACCGAGGTCGTGGACCCGAGCAAGGTCGACGAGGCCGCGCTGAAGGCCGCCGGCGCCCACGGCGTCGTGAAGATGGGCACCGCGATCCAGGTCGTCATCGGCACCGACGCCGACCCCATCGCCGCCGACATCGAAGACATGATGTGAGCCCTCTCCCCGCTCACCCTTGAGGGGCCCGTTCCACACCGGAACGGGCCCCTCGCGCATGGCCGGATAGGCTCATCACATGTCTCGAATCGACGGCCGCACCCCCGAACAGCTCCGCCCGGTCACCATCGAACGCGGATGGAGCAAGCACGCCGAGGGCTCCGTCCTCATCTCCTTCGGCGACACCCGAGTCTTCTGCACCGCCTCCGTCACCGAAGGCGTCCCCCGCTGGCGCAAGGGCAGCGGCGAAGGCTGGGTCACCGCCGAGTACTCGATGCTGCCGCGCTCGACCAACACCCGCGGCGACCGCGAGTCCGTACGCGGCAAGATCGGCGGCCGTACGCACGAGATCTCCCGCCTCATCGGCCGCTCCCTGCGCGCCGTCATCGACTACAAGGCCCTCGGCGAGAACACGATCGTCCTCGACTGCGACGTCCTCCAGGCCGACGGCGGCACCCGCACCGCCGCCATCACCGGCGCGTACGTCGCCCTCGCCGACGCCGTCGCCTGGGCCCAGGCCAAGAAGCTCGTCAAGGCCGGCCGCAAGCCCCTGACCGGCACCGTCGCCGCCGTCTCCGTCGGCATCGTCGACGGCACGCCGCTCCTCGACCTCTGCTACGAGGAGGACGTGCGCGCCGAGACCGACATGAACGTCGTCTGCACCGGCGACGGCCGCTTCGTCGAGGTCCAGGGCACCGCCGAGGCCGAGCCCTTCGACCGCAAGGAGCTCAACGCCCTCCTCGACCTGGCCACCGGCGGCTGTGCCGACCTCGCCGCGCTCCAGACCGAGGCACTCGCCCGCACGCTCGAGAAGTAGCGGCGAGAGCAGTTCGAAGAAGCGGTTCCGAAGAAGCGGCGGGGAGAAGCCGCTCGAAGAAGCCGCTCGAAAGGTAAAAAGGCAACCAAGGACGCCACTGCCGGCGTCCTTGTTGGCACGGGCGTACGGGCCGAACCGTACGCCCGTCCGTGAACCCCGGGAGGGACCGTTCCATGCGCAGTCGCCGTATCGCACTCGCCGTCGTCACCGCCGTCGCGCTCACAGGGGCCGTCGGCTGCAGCGCCGTCGACAAGGCCCTGGACTGCGTCAAGACCGCCGACGCCATAGCCACCAGCGTCGACAAGCTGTCCCAGGCCGTCAGCACCGCCACCGACGACCCCACCCAGCTCACCGAAGCCCTCGACGACATCGACAGGGAACTCGGCAACCTCAAGGACACGACCGACAACGCGGATCTGTCCAAGGCCGTCGACGACCTCGGCAAGGGCGTCGAGAACGTCCGCACGGCCGTCGAGAACGGCGACACCACCCCGGACATCGCACCGGTCACCGACGCGGCCGCCGAGATCGGGAAGGTCTGCACCTCGTAACCCCGGCGGGCCCCCCGGAGATACTGGGCGCATGACCCGCCTGATCCTCGCCACCCGCAACGCCGGGAAGATCACCGAACTCCGTGCGATCCTCGCCGACGCAGGCCTCGGCCACGAACTCGTCGGCGCGGACGCTTACCCCGACATCCCCGACGTCAAGGAAACCGGCGTCACCTTCGCCGAGAACGCACTGCTCAAGGCCCACGCCCTGGCCAGGGCCACCGGCCTCCCGGCCGTCGCCGACGACTCCGGCCTCTGCGTCGACGTCCTCGGCGGCGCCCCCGGCATCTTCTCCGCCCGCTGGTCCGGCCCCCACGGCGACGACCGCGCCAACCTCGACCTGCTCCTCGCCCAGCTCGCCGACATCGACGACGCCCACAGGGGAGCCCACTTCGCCTGCGCGGCCGCGCTCGCCCTGCCGGACGGCACGGAACGCGTCGTCGAGGGCCGCCTGACGGGCGTCCTGCGGCACGCCCCGGTCGGCACGAACGGCTTCGGCTACGACCCGATCCTCCAGCCGGAGGGCTACGACGTGACGTGCGCGCAGCTGACCCCGGAGCAGAAGAACGCGATCAGCCACCGGGGCAAGGCGTTCCGGGCGCTGGTCCCGGTGGTGCGGGAGCTGTTGGACTGAGGACCGTTCGACGAAGGCCCAGCTCGCAAACTCCGCAAGCTGGGCCTTCGATTCGAAGGTTGGTGCGGCCGGTGGGACTCGAACCCACATGGGATTGCTCCCAGGTGCCCCTAAAACACCCGCTTATGCCAATTCAGCAACGGCCGCTAGCCGTCAGCCATCGTAGCGGTCGGGCGGCACTTGTGGCGCGGGTGTGTTCTCACCGAGAGCTGTGGTGCTTGCCTCCTCGGCACCAGGTGGTGGTGATCGCATGGCAGTTGGGGCAGAGCAGCCGCAGGTTCTCGGCGCGGTCATCGCTCCAGTCACCGTTGATGTGGTCGACCTCCAGGGTCATGGGCTTGCCCAGCCATGCGGGGCCCGTGCCGCAGCACGCGCACTGCTCCGGCACGCCGATCTCGCTGAGGGCTCGGCGCAATGTCACCGTGCGAGTGCGTTGCTTGCCGTCGTGCTTCACCAGTACCTCCTCTGCGGGGCGAGACGGGGTTGGGCCGGGCTTGCCCCGCTGGTGCGCCTGGCCCAGGAAGTGGGAGGTGCTGAGGCCGTCTTCGTTCAGCCATCTGCGCAACAGTGCCCGTTGCCTAACGTTGTCGGGCCGGTTCAGGCGTCGCAGTGTCCCGGCGATGGAAAATGAGTCGGCGACCGCCAGAGTCAGCTCCTCAGTCGTCGGTCGGGGACGCCTACCGTGCGACTGGAAGTGCGAGATGTCGATGCCGAAGCGCGCGAAGCGCCTTATCAAATAGCGGCCCAGGTGCCCGTAAGGACGTGTGCCCAGGAAGGCGATGACCTCGTCGATGTCGTTGCACCGTCGCGCGGCTTCGGCCAGCAACTCGTGGGTGTAGCGCTTGCTCTGACTCATCGGCCATCCCGACCGGACCGCGACGGTCGGCGAGTCGTAGCTCTGCGGGCCTTGCCCTGGCCGCGATAAGTATCGGTCGTCGAGTGGCAGTTGGGGCAGAGGAACCGCAAGTTTTCGATGCGGTTGTTGCGCCAGTTGCCGTCGATGTGGTCGACCTCAAGGGGGAGTGGTTGCCCCTGCCAGGTCGGTTCGATTCCGCAGAGTGCACAGTGCTCGCTGACACCCAGGTCACGCATCGCCCTCTTCAGCCGGTCATTGGGTGTGCGCGTGGCGTGCGTGGACGGATTCTCAAGGATGATTTCCTCGGGCGACCGGCGGCGCCGGTTGTCCCGCATGTTCTCGGTGCGTACCTGCGGGGTGAAGTGTGAAGTGTCGATTCCCAGTGCACGGATTCGACGGCTGATGTGCGTGTGCTGTCCGCCAACGACCTCGACGCCCAGGTGGCGAAGAACCTGGCACATGTTCGTGGAGGCGGCAACGGCGGATTCAAGGATTTCCCTCGTCCACCGCGCTCCCTCCCGCTCGAAGTGCGAGGTGTCTATGCCCAGCTTCTTCATCCGCTCCCGGATATAGGACCGCGTCGGCCCCTTCGGGTCGACCCCCAGCTTCGTCAGCGCCGCCGACAGCGTCCGTGACGACCCCGCCGCCTCGACGAGGCGCTCGCGCGTGTATGGACTGACCGGCATCGTGCGTTCCCTCCGTCCCGGTCGCGTGTTCGCAACCTCGCACGGAGTAATGATCCGAATATCGGCCAGTCACGTCCAAAATACGGAACGGGCCGCTCCGTCGGTCCGGAGCGGCCCGTCCTGCGGGAGCCGGGTACTCAGATCCCCAGATCCTTGATGATCTTCGCGACGTGGCCCGTGGCCTTCACGTTGTACAGCGCACGCTCGACCTTGCCGTCCTCGTCGACGACGACCGTCGAGCGGATCACGCCCGTCACTGTCTTGCCGTAGAGCTTCTTCTCGCCGAAGGCGCCGTACGCCTCCAGGACGGCCTTCGAGGGGTCGCCGACCAGCGTGACCTTGAGGTTCTCCTTGTCGCGGAACTTCGCGAGCTTCTCCGGCTTGTCCGGCGAGACGCCGATGACGTCGTAGCCGGCCTCCGCCAGGACGTCCAGGTTGTCGGTGAAGTCGCAGGCCTGCTTGGTGCAGCCGGGCGTCATGGCCGCGGGGTAGAAGTAGACGATGACCTTGCGGCCCTTGTGGTCGGCGAGCGAGATCTCGTTGCCGTCCGCGTCGGGCAGGGTGAAGGCCGGGGCCGGGTCGCCGGGCTGGAGTCGCTCGCTCATTCTCGGTTCTCCTCAGGGGGTACGGGCGTACGGGACCGAGCGTAATAGGGGTGCCGTGGGGTGTGGCGAGCGTCGAGCTGACAGACTGTCGATGACGTAGCAGTTGACGAAGAAGTACCGGATACGACCACGGAGGCGGCGCAGTGTCGGATTCCAGGACCCCTGCGCAGATCGAGGCGGACATCGTCCGCCGGCGCGAGCGGCTCGCCGAGACGCTCGACGAGCTCGGTGTGCGGATGCACCCGAAGACGATCATCGGGGATGCGAAGGCCAAGGTCGCCTCGACCGTGGATCAGACCGCCGGGCGGGCGTTCGTCGCCGCGAACCGTGTGGTGACGGACATGAAGGTCCGTTTCGTGCACGAGGACGGCGCGCCCCGGCTGGAGCGCGTGGTGCCGGTGGCGCTGGCCGTCGTCGGGCTCGTCGGCCTGCTGGCGCTGTCGGCCAGGAAGCGGAAGGCGTGACCCCCTGCGGCGTGCGGGACGCGTCCGGGCAGGTAGGTTCGTGGTCGTGAGCGAGAACACGCACGACAAGCTGCCGATCAAGATGCTGCACGACCGGGTACTGGTCCGGTCCGACGCCCCGGAGGGCGAGCGGCGCTCCGGCGGCGGCATTCTGATCCCGGCCACCGCCGCGGTCGGCCGCCGCCTGGCCTGGGCCGAGGTGGTCGCGGTCGGGCAGAACGTCCGCACGGTGGAGCCTGGGGACCGGGTGCTGTACGACCCGGAGGACCGCGCCGAGGTCGAGGTGCGTGGAGTGGCGTACATCCTGATGCGCGAGCGCGATCTGCACGCGGTGGCCGCCGACCGGTTCGAGGGCGGCGAGGACACGACGGGGCTGTACCTGTAGGCGTGCGCGCTGCGTGCGCTGCGGCGTGAGGTCGTAAGAAAGGCCTGGTGACAGGGGTCACCGGGCCTTTTCGTCTCCCGCTTCGCACCCCGTTTGCTACGTTTGAGGGAACCCGACGAGACGCGCCGTACCGGGCAAGGCAAAGACGACGCACCCCGCACGAAGTCCACGTCTCGGAGGTGCCTGTCATGGCCTGGGTTCTGCTCGTCGTCGCCGGTCTGCTCGAGGTCGGCTGGTCGATCGGGATGAAGTTCACCGACGGATTCACCCGGCTGTGGCCCAGTGTCTTCACCGGCGCCGGGATCGTCGCGAGCATGCTCCTGCTGTCCTACGCCGCGAAGTCCCTGCCGATCGGTACGGCCTACGGCGTGTGGGTCGGCATCGGCGCTGCCGGTGCGGCGGTGGTCGGCATGGTGGCCCTGAACGAGCCGGCGACCGCGGCGCGGATCTTCTTCGTGGTGCTGCTGCTGGTCGCGGTGGTGGGCCTGAAGGCGACGTCGGGACACTAGTGTCCTGCGCCCGAAATTGCGTTACTAAATCTTTTGCTAGTTTTCGGTGGCTGGCGGAGTGACCTTGGTGAGGTAGTCGGCGAGGGATTTG
>NZ_JBHWKX010000033.1:0-89212 GCF_042730885.1 Streptomyces sp. NPDC059909 | reverse complement strand
GGCCCTCCGCTGCGCTCCAGGCCCCAACTGTAGGGAAATCGGTCCGCGTTGCGGACCGGAGCCCGTGGCGCTCCGCGCCATCGGGAAAGGCCCTCCGCTTCGCTCCAGGCCCAAAGCGCGCTCCGCGCGCGGCTGGCAGCAAGACAAGTGGGGGTGCGGAAGTGCTCGGCAGCCGAAGCGCAGTGACGCACAGTCAGGAATGCCGAGGGCATGGGCGCCCTGGGGCATCGCGTATGCATCAAAAATAGCCAGGGCTAGAGTCTGGAACCAGGCCGCACCACCCCGGGCCGGGAAACGAAACGCTGACCGGCCGCCCGAAAACCCGGGATCGAACGTTCCCAATGGTCCAGGCAAAACACATCCGAACGCCACCCCAAGCAAATTGACAGGTACTCAAAAAGAGGCCGCCTGGGCCCCCGAAAAAACATCCAACCACGGCCCCGCCCACACACCGGCCCTGCGCAGCAGCCATGCTGACGCGCACTCAAGCCCGCGCAGCGATGACGCGAGCGCCCCCGCCCGGCCGAACCCACGAGGAGAGAACCAGAGCACTCAACCCCACCCCAGTCCGGGCACCCAGACTCGCCGAACCCGCACCGGCCGAGCGCGGCGGCGGAGCCGACGCGCAGCCGATCTCCAGGTCGCGCCCGATCCCCGAGGCCGTCGCCTGACCACACCCGCCCCCAGTCCTTACTCATCCTTCTACCGGTGCGGGAAAGTGGCAGCAGAGGGGATGTCAGCAGGCCGACCACACGCCCGCACGCCGTTTACCTGGGGTGACGCGGAGGCCGGCCGTCAGGGCGCGCAACGTACAGCGCAACACATGACGCAACATCAGGGCGCAACATCTACCGCAACACGGGGCGCAACAGGTCTTCCCTCCGCCGCACACATCCACTATTATTTGAAGTCCTGGGGGAGGCGACCCCCGGGAACCGCAAGGAACCAACGAAGGGGAAGACGTGGAAATCCAGATCTCTGAAGGGATCGTCCGCCGGGTGCGCGGCGGTAAGGACGCACCTATGACCGGCCTTGCAGTTCAGGCACGCACGATCGCGAACTTCCTGCCCCTGCTGTGCCAGCGGGTGGGCGCGAGCATCGTGCACAACTCCGACGCGAATTACACCGGAATTCGC
Organism: Streptomyces sp. NPDC059909; assembly: GCF_042730885.1. NCBI lineage: Bacteria > Bacillati > Actinomycetota > Actinomycetes > Kitasatosporales > Streptomycetaceae > Streptomyces > Streptomyces sp. NPDC059909. The sequence continues at coordinate 88,076 of NZ_JBHWKX010000033.1, read as the reverse complement.
TTCAACACCAGGGTTGGTCCGGTGGTGCTGGAAATGCCGATGGGTGACGGTCCTTACCGGCTCGTTCACGAACTGATCGAGCCGGACGAGAAGGGGCGCACCGAGGTGGAGATGCGGCGATTCCCGCAGATCTACAAGCCTCGCGGAGTCGCGCACATCACGGCTGAGTTTCTTCGGTCGCGCGGGTTCCTGAAGTAATCCGCCCAGGGGTTGCCCCAGCCGGGGGCACCCCCTTCCACCCGGCAGCACCGGGAAGAGAGGGACGACCGTGGAGAGCACGCGGATTGCGGAGCAGGCCGAGGAGGCCGGGGCGCCGCTCACGGACGCGGAGAGGGAGCAGGCCGGTTACGCGCTGCGGGAGTTGGCGCGCAGCGAGGGTGACACGGGCGCGCTGCGGGTGCCGCGCGAGCAGTTGGAGATGGTCCGGCCGTTCTTCGAGCTGGGTTGGGCAATGGGTGTGCGCACCGGTCACACGGGCCCGGCCATGGCTGAAGTGCCGGTGGACCGCATGACGGTCGCGCGCGCTTTCGTCCTGCTGATGTCCGAGCGGGTGGCCGATCCGCTCGTGATCGCGGTGGCGCGGAGTCTGGACCCGCAGCACGCTGGACCGGTGCTGTGGCAGAAGGTCGACTATCACGGCAGCCTGACGCAGCGTCACGGTACTTACTGGGTCAGGGCGATCCACGCGCACGCCGACCCGTTCGGCGAGGCCCCAGAGCTGCGCTACGACCTGTGCGAGATGCACGGCGTCACACCGGTGCCGATGGTCACGAACGTGCGCCGGACGAGCCTGACGCCGTTGCCCGACTACCGCACCATGGTCTAAGTGTGCAGGTCAGAGGTGGGTTCACCCATCCCTGAAACACACTATTATTGAAGTTGTCCGGGGGTGGTGGCCCCGCCCCCGGACCGCAGAAAGCCAACAACGAAGGGGAACACCGCATGACTCAGCAGTACGCCGAGCGCGCCACGAACGTCGCCCCCACCGGCGCCCGAAACGCCGAACTCTCCGACCTGGTCCGCATCCTGGAGGACCAGCAGCGCCGGAAACTGGACGTGATCGCCCCCGCCTCCACGCTGCGGTTCCGCGACGGAAACGTGCACGTCGAGGGTGTCGAGTCCCTCATCACCGAGGACGGTGTGACGGAGGTCGACGGCATCTACCGGCCCACCGCCGTCGCCGACGAGGGAATCTCCGACAAGCTCCGCATCCCGCTCGCCTACCTGCGCCGCATGCGCGCCGAGAACGTCCCGCTCCTGGACGAGAACGTCAACGCGTGGCTGCGGCTGGAGCCGGAGCGCCGTTTCATGCTGCGCGCGTTCCGGGGCGAGAACGGCCCCGGCATGCCGCCGGCCGAGGGAGTGGCCCGCGCGCTGCTGTCCGACAGCTACAAGCTGATGGACAACTTCGACATGCTGCTCGCCGCCCTGGACGGAGTCCAGCAGTCCGGCCACCCCACGCGCGTGACCGGCTGCGACCTGACCGACCGGCGCATGTATGTGCGGGTGGAGTCCGAAGCGGTCGCCATCCAGGCCCGTGCGCTGCTGCGCGGCTACCGCTCCCCGTTCGACGGGCGCAGCGGTGACGAGCTGCCGATGATCTCCGCCGGTTTCATCATCACCAACAGCGAAGTCGGTTCCGGGGCGTACACCATCACCCCGCGCGCGGTCATCCAGGTCTGCCGTAACGGCCTGACCATGGCCAAGGACGTCATGCGCGCCGTGCATCTCGGAGGCAAGCAGGACGAGGGGGTTGTGTCCTGGTCGGGGCAGACCCAGCGCAAGACGCTGGAACTGATCACATCCAAGACCGCCGACGCCGTGCGTACTTTCCTGTCCCACGAGTACGTCGAGGCGAAGGTGTCCGAGATGGAGGCCGCCGCCGGTAAGACGCTGGCCGAGCCGACGAAGACGATCGAGCACGTCACCAAGACACTCAGCATCGGCGCCGAGGCAAAGGACATGATCCTTGCCCACTTCATCCGGGGCGGTCAGATGACGGCCGGGGGCGTGATGCAGGCCGTCACGTCCACCGCGCAGACCCTCACCGACGCCGACCAGGCCGCCGCCCTGGAAGCGCTCGCAGTTCCCGCGCTCACGGCCGCCGCCGCGCACGGCTGACCCACAAGCCCCCGCGCGGGCCGGGCACTCCCCCGCCCGGCCCGCGCGGGCTCCACGGCCCCCGAGCGCGAAGCGCTCCGTCCCGAGAGGGAGCGCGCAGCGCGCCCGCCCCGCCCCTGCCGCACAGTGCGGCTGCGCAGCAGACCGCGCGCCACCCGGTTCCCGGAGCGCAGCGGAGGGGACCACCCGCCCGGCTCGCGCAGTGAGCCGCCCCGCTGCTCCGGGCGCAGCCCGGAGCCTCCCGCTTCGCGGGCAGAGAGGACAACGCCCCGACCAACCACCACCGAGGAGTGACACGCCATGCCCGCACGCCCGGCACTGGTGCGCCCCGAGGATGCCGCCATCACGGCCGCCATGAGCCGTACCCTTAACGCGCTTGCCGTCCTGGTCAGGGCGCTCGGTGACGGCGAGCACACGATCAATCTGGTGGCCGAACGGACCGACGACAGGTTCGTCCGGGGTCAGGCCGACCTGTCCGTCGGCACCGCCCCGCTGCGCCTGGCAGTCCTCGACGAAGACGACCTTGGCGCGCTGCGCACGCTGCTGGTGTTCGCGCTGGAGGGCAGCACCGTCCGACGCGCCGTCCTGGTCGCCACCACCACCGCCGAGCCCAACCCCCGTGCGTGCGGCTGGACCGTACGGAACGGGTGGCTGCACCCCATGGACACCACCGAGCTCCAGCCCGCCCTCATCCCGTGCCCCGACGCCCCCGCCGTACGGCGGGAGGTCTACGACGCGCCGGTCCTGACACAGATCCCCGACACCGACGAGGAGGGCCCCCCGTGGCTGACAAGCCTGCCGTCACCGCGCACGGCTACTGCACCAGCACCACCCCGGTCCCCGGCACCATCCGCACAGTCAACGCCAAGAACACCGGCCCGAAGTTCTTCCACCTGCACGGCCGCCGCTACGGCGAATGCCCATGCGGCAAGGAAGTGTCCCTGACCGAGCGGGACAACCTGCGCCGCCACAAGCCGCCGCAGGAGTAACCCCACGGACGCCGTTCCCGTCTCCCCTTCCCCCCAGGGAGGCGGGAACGGCCAACCCGGCCAGAGCGCCGCTGGCCGAAGACCTGCCGCCCGCGCCCTCCCCTTCGGCGAGCGCGGGGCGGCAGGCCCCAGCTCACCAAACCGACCCCGAGGAGCCGCAGCCCATGACCAGCCCGAGCCTGACCATCGACACGCCCGCCGGCACCGTGCGCGCCACCGCCGGCCTCCGCCAGGCCGACGCCGTCGTCTTCGAGCTGGGCGGGGCGATGCGCGGCAGCGTGCACGTCACCGGCACCCACCACCCCCACCACTGGGACCAGTTCACCGCCGTACGCGCCTGTCTCGGCCCCGTCAACGCTTTTGAGACCACCGCTCCCGACGACGACCTGCCGCGGCTCGCCCGCATCCGCAGCGGCTACCGGGGCAGCCTGACCCTCTACGACGACGACACCCACCGCCCCCAGGTCACGGTGTACCCGATGGAGTCCGCCGGCGGGCACGAGCCGTCCGAGAAGACGGCGGCGGCACTCACCGCCGTCCTGCGCGCCTGCGCCGCCCATGTCGCGCAGCGCGACGACCTGCCCGAGATCCTGAACCTCTCCCGGCATCGCGACACCCCCGCCCTGCTGCGCTTCCTCACCTGGTCGACCGCCCACCACCAGGCCGAAGCCGCCCGCTACGAACGGGAAGCCCGCGCCGCCCACCCCGCGCGGCGCGCCGCTGTGGCCGCCTGGTGGACCGCAGCACGGTGGCTCACTGCCTCCCCACACCCGGTACTGCTGCTGATGCTGGCTGACCTCCCCTCCTCGCTGGCCCGCACCGTCGACGTGAAGCAGTGGTGGGCCCCCTACTGCCTCACCGAGGCCACCCGAGAGCACGAGCACGCCCGCCGCAACCAGGCCGAAGCCGACTCCCTGCGTGCCCAGCAGCGCTCACGGCGCCCGTCCCGCAGCCCGCAACCCGCTGCGCACGGTGCCCCGCACGCGGCGCGGCTGGAACTGGAGATGTCGTGACCCTGCGCTGGTTGATGACCCTCGGAGAGCGCAGCCGCCCCGAGACGCCCACCTACGCCGAGTGCCCCGGCCCGGACGAGGCCCGCGCGGTCGCCCTGGTCGACGACTGCGCCCAGCTCTTCCCCATCCTGCTGGCGTGGCGGCGGGCACTCGGCCGCGAAGTGACCGGGTGGGCCGAGGAGGTCGAGGCGGACGACGTCGAGAACCTGCCCCAGGACGTGACCGACGACTGGGGGCCGGGCCTGCGGCTCGACACGATGCCCGGCGGGTACGTGGAGGTCTCGGACTATCGCGACCACCAGCCGCCCGAAGCGGTCACCGCCGGTCCCCGCGTGCTCATGCGCTGAGCTTGGCCGCTGAAGCCGCAGGTGAGGGGCGGGTTCACACCACCCCAGACCACACTATTATGAATGTTTCAGGAAGGGGTCTCCCTCCCCCACACCACCCCCTCCGCACCTAGGACCGACCGAAAGGGCCGCGATGCCCGAGGAGTTCACGTTCCCCCGCAACACCGGTTCGTACGGCTACCGGGTCCTCGACCGCCAGGACCCGAGCACCAGTTACGGGGTCGTCTGGCACGACCCGGAGGTGTGCAGGTGGGTTGCCGAGTATCCCGGCAACCGCCCGGGCAGCGGCGGCGGAATCCCCGGCTTCGCCAGCCGGGAATGGGCCGCCCGCTTCCTGTACCGCTACCGCAAGCCCCAGCCGTCCGGCCGCACCTGACCGGCCTACCGCACACCGTCTGCTCGCCGCCGTCCAGGAGGAGAAGCCGTGGCCACCGGCACCCACTTTGGCATTGTCATCAGCCGCATGCCGCACGAGACGTATGCGGCAACGCTGCTCGCGTCCCAGGACTGTCGGTTCCTGTGCTCGGCCTGCGACGGCCACTGCTGGGGAATCCGCCGGCTGCGCGGAGAGACGGCGTGGCTGTGCTGGCGCCGCACCAAGATGAAGATGAACGGTCAGCAACCCGGCCCGCGCCCCTTCGACACCCAGCCGTCCCGCCGACTCGCGGTAGAAGAGCGGCTCAGCGGCCCGGGTGGCATGTGGACCGTGTCCAGCTCCGAGCGCATCCCGATGCGCGAAGAGGGCGCCCTGCGTGACACATGCGTGTACATCCTCACCCGCGACGACGGCCACCAGGAGACATGGCGAGGCCGCGACATGGTCGACTTCCACCTGATCCCGCCCACGTTCGACCACGTCACCGCAGAGTGCCACACCCAGCTGGGCCGCGCCCTCACCGCCGCTGGCCTTTCCTGGACGGACAACGGCCGCCAGGGCACCCCGGAACGGCTGAAGTACATCGTCACGGATTGCCACGGCCGCCGATGGTTCATCCGGCCAGTCGCCAGCAACGCGATCACACCGTCGAAGCCGTCGAGCGTGTGGCAGGCTACCCGTCCCACCCCGTGGCACCTCAGCCCCGTCATGTCCGCCCGTGCGCTCGCTGCGTACGTCCAGGAGCTTTCCGCATGACGGGCCCGCTGCAGGCGTGGCGCCCCGAGGATTTCGACGACGGGTGCGAGACGTGCGGCGCGCCCCCGGGCCAGTTGTGCAAGCCGACGTGCGACACCGGCTACACCGCCGAGGACTTCCGCCGCGACCAGGCCGCGGCCGCACCCTCCAGCACCGAGCACCCCGTCAGCCGACCGAAGGAGTGAGGTCGTGGCCATGCCACAGGAGTTGACCACCCAGGAGCTGTTGGACGCGTTCGCCGACGCGGTGGCGCGGGAGCTGGGCACGCACTGTCGGACGGCCCCGCTGCATGAGTACGAGCGCGGTTTGGCCCGGCTCATCGTCGACGGCGACGGCCGCGCCCTGCGCATGTGCCAGCCCGACGACCAGCAGCCCGGCCGACTGAAGATCTACGCGGCGCTCCCGGACGAGTCCCTGGTACAGGCCCCGTCGATCGGGGTCACGGCCAGCAGCGCCCGCCATGTGGCACGCGAGATCACCCGACGGCTCTACCCGCTGCATGCCCAGGCCGTCGAGGACGCCGCTGAACTCGCCGCCCGGCAGCAGGCGGAGGCCGGCGCCCTGCGCGCCGTCGCCGAGGCTGTGGCTGGCGCACTCCCCGGCGCCCGCGTCGATGAGGGGTACCGGCGCATGCGGATCATCTGGGAGCACGCGTCCCGCCCGCCCGGGCAGCAAGGCCCCGTTCGGGTGGACAGCGTGTGCGCCGTCGTCGGCGCCTCGGGAGAGTGGGTGACGGTCGAAGCGTCCGGCCGCCCCGACCGTGTAATCCGTATGCTGGCCGCGTTCGCCGAGGCCTCGCGGGAGTGAAACGGGCAGGTCAGGGGCGGGTTCCCACGTTCTCACAATCCACTATTATGAATGTTGTGAGGCGGTAGACCACCCCCGGCCCCATGGGCCGCGGCCACCCGTCACCGACGGCCCCGGCGTCACGGAAGATCCCGTTCCCGCCATACCGGCGCTCCGCGCTGACACCCCTTCGTTCTCCCCCTCCCCCGCTTCCTGCCTCAGGAGTTGCCATGCTGCGAACGCTCCACCGCGCCCTGCGAACGGCCCGTCTGCGCATTCCCGCCCGCCGCTTCACCGCCGGAATCGCGGCGCTGCCGCCCACCGCCAGGGAGGCGTTCGGCACCGAGGTCAGCGCCGAGGAAGCCGTCGCCTACAACCGCAGCCGCGTCGCCACCGCCACCGCGGTCGCCCTCTACCGCAGCGGCTACGTGCTGCCGATGCCCGACGACCACTTGGACGACGCCGTGCACGCGCTGGACTTCCCCTACTCGGTGCCGAGCCCGGAGACCCGCGCCGCGATCCGTGCCGCGCTCGCCGTCCTGGAAGCCGACTACACCGTCACCGTCACCGACTGACCAGCCGCCCGCTATGAACTGCGGGCCGTCCCGTCCGGGCGGCCCGCGACGGAAGGAGACCCGGTGTTCCTGGTCACACCCGACCCCGCTCACGGACTGGTCGCCGCCCCCAGGGCCTCCGCCGACCTCACGGCCGAAACCGAAGAGACCCTGACCGCCCAGGGGTTCGCCTGGAACAGCGAGATCGAGGCGTACACCCGCCCGGCCGACCACAGCCCGGAGGCCGTGGACCGCACGGCCGGCGCCCTGTGCGAGCTGGGCCACTTCGTCTTCTCCTCCTACATGCCGCTGCCCACCCGCTGACCACCGCGCCACGTCTGCCGGGCAGCTGCCCCAGCCTTTCCACCCCCTTGCGCAGATGGAGTTCCGTCATGCCCCGACGCCGCCCCCAGCCGCCCGTCCGGTACGCCGTCGCCGAGCACGAGGGAGCGCACCAGGTCGTGGACCAGCTCCACGGGTACGCGCTCAGCAGCCACACCACCCGCCCGGCCGCCGAGGCCGCAGCGCGCGAACTGGACTCCGCCCCGGCCGCCGCCGTCGCGGCCGTCGAGGCACTCGACGCCGCACAGAGCGGCCCGGCGGCCGCCGAGCGGCGGATCTTACGCCGGTACGGGTACGCCTGGAGCCTGCGCCAAGGCAAGATGCTCTCCCTCATGCGGGAGTTCAGCCACCGCCGCCTGGAGACGCTCGTCTCCGACGGCCATCTGGCCATGGTGTTCAGCCCGGCCGGCCAGCCGTACTACACCACGCCCGAGCGCTTCGCCCAACTGTCACCGCGCTGGGAGCGCGACGGGGAGGAGTCCTTCCCGGCCGCCGAGCCCGCCCGCCTCAAGCGTCCCCGTCCCGCCCTTGCAGCCCTGCCCCAGCGCCAGCGCTGGGAGCTGTGCGAGCTGCACGGGATCGCGCTGTGGCGGTGCCTGCTGTGCGGGCCGCGCGAGGACTTCGAGTGCCAGTGGGGCGAGTGCACCGCCAACCGCGTGACCACCTACTGCGAGCGGTGCGTGCGGCTCGACCCCCGGCGCAGCTTCCCGCTGCCGCCCCGCCAAGACCGCGACTAGCGACAAAACAGCAGGTCAGGGGTGGGTTCACACCCACATGGAACACACTATTATTGATGTTGTTGGTGGTGCGGGAGCCCGGACGGCGGGCACGCCCGCCGCCAGCCTCACACGAGGAAGGACACCGCCGATGAAGCCCCTCGATCTGGCCGAACTGCTGGCCGCGCCGACCGAGCCTCCGGTGCGCGACGCGCTCCGCCGCCTTGCGCCCAGGGCCCTGGACGCGCTGATCATCGAAGCCCTCTCGGCCACCGAGGAGGGGTGGCGGCAGGTCGTCGTCGACCGGGTCGCGGAGTTCGCGGCCGAGCAGCCCGGCGACGGCCGCCCGGTAGTCGCCGCGTACTTCACGACGACGGAGCGCCGGGCCGCGGACGGCCCACGCGTCGGCTGGAGCCCATGCGTCGCGGCGCTCGCGAGCACCGAGTACGTCCCGGATCTCAGGCACACCCGCACCACGGCGATGGCCGTGCCGGTGGGCGAAGCGGCGCTTGCTGAGGCGGTGTTCGCCGACCCGGAGTTGGCCGACGCGCTCAACCGGCTCGCGGCACTGGACCCGCCCGGGCACGAGGACGTCCTGCGCATCCACCTGCCCACCCGCCAGGTCACCCGCGTAAAACCCTGACCGTCGATCCGTGCGGGCGCCCCCACCGCGAGGGTTTGATCGTCACGGGCGCCGACCCCGACGACGCCACGGTCTACCCCCGGGCCGTGGCCATCAACGCCGAGGCAGTCATCCGGCCCGGACAAGACCTGAGCTGGCAGCACCTGCGCCTGCACGCCGCAACCGACTGCCGGTACGCCCACTGGGAAGCGCTCTTGACCGGCGGCCCCATCGACCCTCCCCCACCGGCCAGCAGTTGACGTCCGGCGGCATCGACCGTCATCGCGCCCACTCGCGTATTCCTGCGATCCGAAGGAAGTGACAGATGCACTCGATACCCCAACGCTGTGCGCGCCGGCCTCTGGCAGGCGGGCTGGTGGTGCCGTGGGTGTCGCTGATCCACGGCGGCCACGCGGACCCGGCCGACGCGGCCCAGGGCGTCTCGCCCGAGCCCGCGCTGCACCCCGAGTGCCTGCCGTACGCCGCCGCGCACTGCCCCATGCTCATCCTCCGTCGGTTCGCAATTTCTGAAGCACTGATCCGCCGGAACCCACGAGGCGAGGCGCGTAACGGCCAGCTTAGAACGTCAGGTTCACGAATCCCGGGGTGTTCCCCCTGGAGTAGCGTCATGAGTCCCCGCATCTGCCGCAAGGGCCGTAGCCACCCGATCGGTTCGACTGCAAGTTGTGCGCCGATCATGCAGGCGTACCCCTTCACCCATCGGACCGGGGGCTGTGGCCGTCAAGGGGCAGCGGGTCCGCTGGATACGTCCTCCGGCCACAGGCGCCATACCTGAGCGGTGCGGTCCTCGCCGACGCTGAGGAGGAGAGCGCCGTCGGGACTGAACCGGGCGCGAGTGACGAAACCCGCGTGGGTGATGCGGAGGACGGAGGCTCCGTCCGACAGACGGTGCAGGTCGGTGTACGGGCCGGGCCCGGCGGTCAGGAGGTGGACGCCGTCCGGGCTGAAGGCCACCTGGCGGGCACCGGTGGCAAGAGTGAGGATCTGGGTTCCGGTCTGCGCCTCCCAGACCGTGGTGGCCCACCCGTTGGCGGCTGCCAGGAGCGCGCCGTCCAGGCTGAACGCCACGCTTGTGATGTTGATGAAGCGGTCCGGGTCGATCTGCAGGCGCAGAAGGGCCTGACCGGTTGCGGCGTCCCAGACCTCGGTGGTGGCCTCGTCGGCGTCGTCGGCGCGGATGATGTATGTGCCGGTGGCCAGGCGGGTGCCATCGGGGCTGAACGCCACACTGCTGATATCGCCGGTGTGGTTGATGACCAGGAGCTGCTCGCCACTGACGGTGTCCCAGATCCGGGCGGTGCCGTCTTCTCCGCCAGTGACCAAGCGGGTGCCGTCAGGGCTGAACGCCAGCGTCTGGACCCACTCGGGGTGGCGGAGACGGAGGCTCTCCCGGCCCGTGGTTACCTCAAAGATCCGGGCATGGCCCACCATCCGGCCCAGAGGCCAAAGGAGTATGGTGCCGCCGGTGACGGCACAGCGGCCGCCGTCAGGGCTGAACGCGACCGCGCCGGAAGGGGTGAGCATGCGCAGGGGGGCCAGCCCGTGCCGGACGCGGCGCAGCCTGCGCCCTGACAGGTCGACAAGGTGGGTCGACCCGTCGCGGAACAGGGCCAAGGTTCGCCCGTCGGGGTTGAATGCGACATCGAGCAGCCGACGCGGCACCCTGAACGTGCGCAGGAGTTCCGGCGCGAGCCGCTCCGGCAGACGGGCTGGCGCGGGGACGGGGGCGATAGGAGCAGGCACGGGCCTGGTGGCCGGCAGGTGCCGGGCCGCGAGGTGGTCCTGGAACTGTGCGTGGCGGAACTGGTAGATGGGGCCGACTGCGCGCAGCAGACCGAGCCGGTGGGCGTCATCCAGGAAGGGCATCAGCTTGCGGGGCATCTGCCTGCGCCGTGACAGATGCAGGGTCGCCACCAGATATGCGGGCCAGGCGTTGTGGCCCCCTGACACCAGGGCGTAGGCGGCCCCGGCTGGCAGCCCGAGCAGCGTCCCGAAGATGATTTGTGGCACCGTACCGCCGATGACCGTGATCGCAACCGTTCCGGTCATCCCGGCCAGGGACGCGCCCAGCAGCAGCCGGACCAGGTGGGCGCTGCGGTCCGCACGCCAGCTGATGAGCGGGGTACTGGCCGGTCCCTCGCCGGGCCGTGCCGTGGTCCACGCGGCCAGCCCGTCGTACAGGTGGGCAAGGACCGGCACGAGCCCTACGAGCAGTGCACCCCGCAGCCCCATCCGGGAAGCCTCGGCGAACCCGTTGGAGTAGGTCTCGACAGCTGTGTAGAAAAGCCCAGTTGTCAGGAAGAGCAGGAGTCCCAGCGGCAGCGCGCGCACGAGCAGGCCAGGCAACCGTGTGATCCGTCCGCAGCGGAGCCGAGGGCCGGGCGTGTGGCCGGTCCAGTAGCCCGGGGCCTTGTCCTCCCGGAGCAGGAGCGGGACGAGGAGCGCCAGCACAGCCGAGTCGAGGGTCGGCAGGCCGAACGCCTGATGGCCGATCAGTGTGATCCATCCGGTGCCCAGGAGCATGGCTGCCAGCAAGAAGACCGGAGCGGGCAGCGGATAGCGCAGCACCCTGGCCGCCAAGCTCCACCATGCGAAGGTCCTGCTGCCGGTGCTGACCCTGCCGACGCGACGCTGGCCCGGGCTCTGGCGGAGCACGTCTGCCAGATGACCCAGCCAGCGTTCGACGTCGGCAGGGTCATGAACGCGCCGCGGTCGAAACAGCGCAGCATCGTTCTCGGCCGCAGGCCGCCGTAGCCGGACGAGTTCGGGGATGAGCCGGTCGAACAGGTGGGACCGCAGCGCCCGGGCCGTGCCGAACCGTTCGGCGTCCAGCAGCGCGGACGGGTCGGTGGTGGCCTCATAGGCGGTGCGCAGAACCCACAGTCCCAGCGGGTTGGACAAGACCTCGGCCAGCGGGGCGGAGCGACAGACGCGCAGGTCGTCGATGAGCAGTCGCCATCCGGGGTGCGGCAGGGAGCGAGCGAGATGAGCGGCGAGGTAGTCGGCCGCAGCGTCCGGCGACAGAGGTTCGGCCTCGATCACTGCGGCACCGTTGATCATCTGGCCTGCGGCGGCCGCCTCGGCGTACTCACGGGTCCGGCTCGTCACCACCAGCAGGCTGCCGGCGTCCAGCGACTGGTTCACCAACCGCAACACCACCGGCCGGACCTCCTCGGGCAGTTCGTCCAGGCCGTCCAGGACCGGCAGTATCCGCCGCAGAGCGAACAACTGCCGGGCCGGGTACCAGGCAGACTCGCGAAGTGACGGGTAGGTTTCCTCCAGCCGGGCAGTCAGCCAACTCTCGAACGTTGGGTGCTCCCGCACGTCCCAGCCGGACACCGACAACAGCACGGGCACCGGTTCAGCGGGCTTGCGCATCGCCAGAAGCCGCCGCAGGAGCTGGACCGCCAAAGTGGTCTTGCCCGCGCCTGCCCCGCCCACGATCACCAGCCGCCCGGTGCTCAGATCCTTGAACCGTCCGGCCAAGCCGGCAATGTCGTCGGCGGTTCCCGACCAGCTCACCGGGCCTGTGATCTCGACCTGCCCGATCTGACCGCCGAGTTGCGGTGTGGTGATGAGGTTCCACCGCACCGGCATCGGCACCGGATCCTCCAGTGACAGCACCCGCAACGCCTCGTCCCGCCATTGCACATCGACCGTGTTTGCGAGCGCCCCCATCACAGCCTCGGGCGTCAGCTCCTGGACAGGTCCGTGGACATGGATCTCGCCCACATAGGTTTGGGGGTTGATGATGTCGCCGCCCGCGGCGATCGAGGCGTGACCGGCGGCATGGACCTCCCCAGCGCTGATGGAGCGCCGCCCGCCACGACGCCGCCTCATGGCGTGGTTCGGCCTTCCCCAGTCACCTCGGTGCGTGCCGCCTCAATATCCGAGCCCGCGGCAACCGCTCCCAATCCCGTGGCGCTCACCCCGTCACCGGAATCAGGCCGCGGCTGCCCTCCAGCACCAGACCGAGAACGCGTCACTCTTGTCGATACGTTGCGCACCGAGCCCCCCGCGGCCACGGCCCCATCCCCGGAGGCCGACACCGCAACAGGTCCGGCGGACCGGTCCCTGACGGTCAACCACGCTTGGAGCGCACCACCGCCCCCTACCAGCACACCGGTCGCCACCCACCACGCCACCTCCCAGTGCTGGGTCAACATGCCCGTCGTGACGTTCACTCCAGCGGCAACCACCACCGTAGCCGCTGCTGCGATCCCCCGCCTGGCCCCCATGTCCATGCTCCTCCCGCAGTACCACCACGACGCAGCGACAATCCCCGTCGTATGCCGCATTGTTCCACCGAGCCGCCCCTCTCACGCACTGACGTTCACGAGATGTTGGGCTTTCCCTGTCCCTGCCGTCGATGGTGTTCGGCAAAGCTGACATGGTCGACTGTGGCCGTGTAGCGCTGAGCAGCGTTGACCGTAAGGCCGAAGAGATCCGCAAGGCGACGGGCGTCCCCGTCGCTGGCGTGCGCTTCGTCGAGGATGCGGTCTTCCCGTAGGGCTTGGGTCGACGGCCGCGCTTGGCCGACCTGTACGCCGAGGTCGAGCAGGTGCGGGGCGACAGCTTCCGTGCGGACTGGCGCATCACCGACCTGATCCGGCACGCCGCGACCTGCGGGGCGCCCGACCCCGGTGTCGTCTGCCCGGACGACGGCCCGGAGTTCACCGCCCTCGAGGAGCAGGTTCGGGCGGCCCTGGAGAAGGAGCCTCGCAAGGAGCCCGAGCTGGCCCGCCGCGACCGTCGATCGCCGTGCGACGGCTGTGCCGGTCCCCACTGAGGCTTCCGGGCGCCCCTGATCTTTCCTGAAAGGCATACTGCTCATGATGACGACGACCACCCAGCGCATCCTCGACCTCGCCGCGGCCGCACCGGCCAGCCACGACGAGGACCTGGTGCTGCTCCTGCGCGAAGCGAACGAGCTGTACCAGCAGGGTCTGGAAAGCCTGCGCCACACGGTTGCAGCCCGCTTCGCCGGGCTGTCCCCCGGGGATCTGGTGGCGGCCGCGACCGCGGCCGGCATGCCGTGCGATGCGTCCCAGGACCGCGACGAGCTGGTCTTGCTGCTCGCCCTGGCCGAGTGGGAGATGACCCCGGCGGCCATGGCCTACTCGGAGATGGCCGAGAACGCGGCCCGCCGCGGTGTGTGCCTGATCCCCGAGGAGTGACCCCGTTTTGTGCGGCGCCCGGGAAAGCCTGGGCGGCGAGCTGGACCCCGCCCCCAAACTCCTGCCATTATGTGGGTTGTGAGTCGGACAGGCCGGCTCGCCTTCTGACAGGACGGACGGTTCTGCCATGACCTCGCGCCGTGAGCCTCGCCTGGCCGACGCTGCCGAGATCGCGGCTGAACAGGGCCTGTCGCCCGCGCGGATCAGCATGCTCTACGGCGAGCGCGCCGAGAATGGATTCCCTGAAGTCGCCGGCAAGCGCGGCCGTGCCCGTCTGTGGGACCACGCCGAGGTCACCGAGTGGTTTGCCCGCCGCCCGCCGGCGAGGCTTCGCGAGCACACACCGCCTTCCCGTGACCCGCAGGATCTGCTGAACGCGGCGGAGGCCTCGAGGTTCCTGGGCTACAAGAACCCCAACCAGGTCACCACCTTCGTCCGCGACCACCCCGGTTACTTCCCCGACCCGGACGTCGTCGAAGAGTTGGGCACTGCCGAACACCCCTACCGTCGGCAGCTGTGGCGCGTGCAGACCCTGTTGGACTGGATGGCCACCCGGCCCGGCCGCGGCAAGCACGCCGGCGCGAAGCGGGCGGCGCCGTCGCTGCCCGACGTCCCCGTCGACGGCGACCCCGACGAGCTCCTGGGAGCGTCGCAGGCGGCGGCCCTGCTGGGGTTCAAGAGTGTCAACTCCTTCTCCAGCAGTCTCTCCCAGGGAAACCTGCCCTTGCTGGAAACCCACGATGCTGTCACGGAGATGGGCGGCCGCCGGCGGTGGACGCGTCGGCGGATCCTCGAGCAGGCCACCCAGCGCAGTCCCAGAGGGTAGAAACCGGCGGTGAGCGCGCATTCGCTCACCGCCCGCAAGACGCGGCATCCGGTTACGGGTCGTTGGTCCCTTGCGGGCCGGGTGTCGCACGATGGCCGGCATGGCACGGCTCGCCACCGCGCCCCGCAGCAGCCACGGCTGCTGCGGACCGGCCATCGCCGAACTTCTCGTGGTGCCACCCTCCGCGCAGTACGCCAGCGGGCCTTGCCGAGGCTGGTCACGGAATCCCACAACAAGCTGTCCTTCCGCGCCGGCGCAGCCTCGTGGTCGGGGTCATGAATGCCGACCCGGTCCGACCGCGAGGCTGTTTCAAGTTCGTTACCACGGTTGGGACTTCGTGGTCGGGAGTCTGGTCGGGCCCCACGGGTTTCCTCATCAACAACCGAAGCTTCTGAACGAGACCGCCACGACCCGCGGAAGGAACACCCATGAGCAGCGCTTGGACGTGCAACGGCTGCGGCGTCCTCAACTCGACCGCGCGTCATGCGAAGCGTGCGGCACGAGCAGCCCGACCGCCACCGCTGCCGATCTCCGAGAACTGCCCTGATGGACGCGGCTGCGGCCCGCACGCCCCAGGTCGAGGAAACCGCACGAGGCAATCACCGATTGGCTGACCACTTCGGCAGCGTGATGAATGCCCACCTCGACGATGCCCTCGCAGTGCGGCGACGCGGCATCGCGTGACCGGCGCGTCGAGGGACCCGTGTTCACGTGCGCGGAGCCGCCCAGTGCTCAGCGCCCAGGCCGCAGGCGTGCGTCGAAAGGATTTTGCATGACCAGCCCCGCACTGAGTACTCCGGCCACTGGCTTGGCCCCCAGCCCCGCTGAACCTCTGCGTCACCAGGTCCTGGCCGGGCTCGCCCAGCACCGCATCGCCACCACCAGCCAGCTGCGCCGGATGCTGCGGCCGGACGGCACGCGGCAGCTGCTGTCACGCGTTCTGAACAAGCTGCGCTCCGACGGCTTCGTCGACTGCACGGCGCTGCCGGATGCCAACCGCTCACGTACCAACGCCTGGTACCTCACGCAGGAAGGTTCGCGTCTGACCCGAGATCTGCCTGTCCTGCGGGGGCGGCCGCCCTACCCCATCGCCTCGACCACGGCTGCGTCGCTGAAGACCCCGCACACGCTCGCCGTCGTGCGCGCCCATCTGGCCTTTGCCGCAGATGCCCGTCGACTCGGGCACGAGCACGGCCCCTGGGACTGGACCCCTGAGGTGTCTCACGCCATCGGCGAGGGCGAGCGGATTGTTGCCGACGCTGTCATGTACTACACCGTCGTCGAGAGCGAGCACCGGCGAAAGCTGCGCGCATTCGTGGAAGTCGATCGCAGCACCATGAGCAGCGAGCGGCTGGCCGTGAAGTTGATCGAGTACGCCCGTCTGTTCCAGTACGAGGCCCAGCCCGTCGGCCGCCGTAGGCCCGCCGCCGCAGGCCCTGCCTGGCTCCGCTGGTATCCGGTCTTTCCCCGCGTGCTCTTCGTTCTCACCGGTGCCTCCCGAGCCAGGCTGGACAATCGGATGAGCGATCTGCAGGCGATGGTTGCTCAGCACCCGCTCGTAGCGGCCCTGGCCCGCGAGGTCCGGCTCGGAGCCGCCGTGCTGGAAGACATCGAGCAACACGGTCCCGCCCAGGCCGTGTGGGTGCCTCTGGCCGGCGGCAAGCCTCGCCCGTGGACCGAGTTGTGAGTCCCCTGCGCGAGCGATAGGTGGTGATCAGCCACCGCCCCAGGACCGGTGTCCTGGGGCGGCAGGCGTTTGTCCGTACTGTCAGGGGTCCCGGGCGACGGGCTCCTGCCGCCGCTGTGCGAGCTGCACCAGGTCGGTGGTGACGCGTTCCCCAGTCGCCGACCGTCGGCCAGTCGGCGCCACCGTTCAGTTCGTGAGTGAGGGTGGCCAGCGGGATGACCTCGCCTGGATGCCGTCCTTGGGTGAGAAGGTCGTGGATCCGGGTGCCATCGGGCTGGTGCACCTGCGGGTAGCAGGGTGTCGGCCGCCACCACGGTGGTGTTGATCTCCTGGGTTCCGGGGCCGGGTAGTACGGCTCGTGTGCGAAGAGCAGGTAGACGTCCGGAGTGCGGGCTGCGGGGCCGGGCTCGGGACCCCCGGTTGTCACCGCGTCCACGCTCTCGCGGCCGTGGCGGGCCAGGTTGGCGACGGTTACCTGCCAGCCGTCCCGGTGGGTGCTGATGTAGCCGAAGAGCCCCTTTGCCCGGTGCGAGATCCGACGGTCACGGAACAGCCCGTTGGCGATCTGCGTGAACTGATCCCCGGCCATCGCCGTTTTCCGTACCCGAACTCCACGTTCCTCCCGTCCTTGACGGGTGCGGGGTGAGATCAGTAACCCGCAGCCACGTGAGCCGCTTATGCGCGCTGGCCGAGCGGCGGCAGTAGGCCGTCGCCAGGCCATAGGGGCTGTTCGGCCGCGGCGTCTGTGAGGTACTCGCAGACCCGGGCCAGGACGGCGGCCCGTTCGGCGGGCCCGTAGATGGTGAACTGGCCGGCGGCCGAATCAAGAGCGCGCACTTGGGAGTGGGGGCCGTTGCAGACGAGGGCGCGCGCAATCTCGGGCAGCCCGAGGCTGAGCGCGTCGCAGTCGCCGGTTCGCGCAAGTCGCAGCACATCCCCGGTGACGCTCTCCCAGTCCCCGACGCTGGGCCAGTCTGCGCCGCCGTTCAGTTCGTGGGTGAGGGTGGCCAGGGGGACGATCTCGCCCAGGCGGCGCCCGCGGGTGAGACGGTCGTGGATCTTCGCGCCGTCGGGCTGCCGTACGCGCGGATGGAGAAGTGTCGCCGCGGCGACCACGGTGGCGTTGGTTTCCTGCTGGCTGGGGCCCTGGTAGTAGGGCTCGTGCGCGAAGAGCAAGTAGACGTCCGTGGTGTGGTCCGGGTGCGGTTGGCTCATGTGATCAGGCTCCTTCGGGGGGTGAGGCATTGAGCGGGTATGGGCTGTGGGTCATGCCGCCGAATCGGGCTGGGGCGGTTGGCGGCTGGTCAGCTGTGCGGAGGTTCGGCGGCCCTGAATCGGCGCCGGATGAGGTGCTCTCCGGCTGGTTGGGAGTGAGGATTTGGCCGACCTGCGCGGCAAGTTGCACCAGGAGCCGTTCGCGGGCGATGAGCCGGCTGGAGACACGGCGGGGGTCCTGTCGCAGCAGCAGGTCGGCGGTGTCCCACAGGAGGTGCTGGCCGATCTCGACGGCTCGGAGCAGTTCGTGTCGCTCGCTTCCGGAGGCGGCCCGGACGAGATGGGTGTGCCAGGCGGCGAGCCGCTGCATGTACCGGGTGGCGGTCTTGGCCTCGACGACCCGGGCATGCCGGCGGACGCGGTCGTCGAGCCGGTCGGGCAGGTGGTCGGCGAGCACCGTCACGAGGGCCACGGACACCAGCGCGATGTCGGTGGGCACGTCGTGGCTGATCGCGAGGAGGGCCGCGAAGCAGCCGACCAGTCCAAGAACTGCGGCGGACAGCCGGAGCGACCCGGGGATCGAGGCAGCCAGTCCGATACGGCGGGCGGGGCGCCGGGTGAGCCAGCGCACGCCCAGACGCTGTATTCGCGTCGCGGCAGGCGGCAGGATGCCGATCTGGTGCGGCAGTTCGGGCAGGCGACCGTCGGCGGGCACGGTCCAGGTCAGCCAGCCCCAACTCGTGCGCTCGTGGACAAGGACGGGCTCGCACCGCCTGCAGTCATCGGTGCGGGCGTGGCCGTTGCGGAAGGCACTGGATCGCTCCGCCGTCCACCGTTCCGGGTCATGGGCAAACGGGCGCAGGCCCACCGCGGCGGCCGGCGGCGGCGTGTAGAGCGTGTGCGTCATGAGTGCTCCCTCCGGATTGGGGTCATCGGGGCGTGAAGGCGGTGGCACAGGTGGTGCAGCGGCCGTCGCCGCTGGGGTGGGCACGCCGGGGCGTGGGTCCGGAGCAGGTTCGGCACAGCGGCCAGTTGAGGCATTCGGGGCACAGGTCCTCGCCCGGGGCGGTTCCGGGTTTTCCGCAGCCGGAGCATTCGACGAGCGCCCGGTAGGTCAGGGCATCGCTCACCGTGAGGTCGGCGGAAGCCGTGGTCGAACGACCCGAGGACTTGGCTGTGTCGGTGTGGTGGGCCCAGACGGCGGGGGGCGGGTAGGCCTGGGCGGCGCGCAGGCGGGCGGCGATGATCGCACCAACGGAGGTGCGGATGGGGTGGGGCAGCGGTCGGCCGGCGATGACGTGCTGAAGCTGCTCGGGAGTCCAGCCGGCGTCCAGCATGAGGGTCAGGATCTGGCCCTGGTCGCTCAGCGCCTTGCCGGTCAGCAGCAGCTCGGGGTGGTGCGCCCCGATCGCCAGCAGCAGCCGGGCCCCGGCCGAGGGATCCTTCGTCGCAGGGTCCTGGGGTGCGGGCTCTGGCGTGTCGTGTGCCGGGCATGGATCGACGCCGCTTTCGTGCGCGTGCGCGTTACGGACGGAAGGACGGACGGGGTTGGTGTTCTGGTCTGTGGTGTTCTTTCTCTTGGTGTTCTTTGTGTGCGGGTCAGCCTGCGCAGGTTCAGCCTGCGCAGGGATTTCCGACTCTGGCTGTGACCTGCGGATCTGTGCTGCGGCTGACCGGGCAGAAGCAGAGGGCCTTGGTTCGTCCCGTTCGGGTATGTCGGTGATGAAGTAGGCGATTTCGCCGAGGGTGCCGTCCGGGCGCCGCTGGCGCTCGCGGACCAGGTATCCGTGCTTCTCCAGTTCCTTCAGCCCGCTGGTGACCGCGTCCTTTCCGTCGGGCCCGAGCTGAGCGAGTTGCGCGGCGCTCACCCGCCATCCGTCGCGGTGGGTGCTGATGAGTCCGAAGAGTCCCTTCGCTTTGAAGGAGATCGCCGGGTCCCGGAACAGGTCGTTGCGGATCTGCGTGAAGTGGTCGGCCGCCATGGGGCCGCGCCGGATCCCCGCCCCGTAGCCGCTCATCGCGCTGCCCCCGGAGAGGCACCGACACACCGGCACGGGCGGCAGGTCGCGCATACGCGAGCAAGACGGCCGCTGCCGGCGGGCGATGAGACGTGCATGAGTTCCATGGAGGCAGCTCACCCACTGCCCCCTACCGGATCGGCGGCCACAGGCCCTGACCACAGATCACGATCCGGGAACATGCCGCGATGTGCGTGGTCGGCCTCAGGGTCGCCCCCGACCACGCGTGGCCGGCCGCGGCCTGGGGCGGTGCGCAGCCCACCTGCGCACCGCCGACCCAGGGGTGAGGACACCCGTGCGCACCGGGCAGACGGTTCTTGCGCAGTCGGGTCTCGGGTGCGGCTGCGCAACCGGTCACGCGGAAGCGGCCGTCCGGCCGCGCAGCCAGGTGTCCCGTGCGCAGGCCGCTGGTGCAGCACTCGTTGCGCAGGCCGCCGTGGTGACCCTTTCCCCTCCCGATCAGCTTTCCTTCGCCGCGGGGCGGCCGGATCGGCGAGCCAGTCGGCAGGCGGACGGTCCCAGCGGGCCCCGGTCAGGGTGCCTCTTGCCGTGGTCATCTGCGGTCGGGGCGACCACAGGCCCGACCACGGGTTTGTGTCCGCTTCGTGATGCTGGTCGGTCTTTCGTGGTCGGTGGTCGGGTCGGGGACGACGGGTTGGCTCCAGTCAGCAACAGTCCGTTCTGACCTGGGAGTTTGCACATGTCTCTGGCCAAGCGAGCATCGGGGAGCGAGAGTGCGCCGCCGATGGCCGCGGGGGTGGCGCTGCAGCAGATGCGGCGCCGTGTGCGCCTTGGGCGCATGGGTGTATGGGGAGCGGTGGCAGCCGGACCGGTCGCCCTGGCCGTGGCGGTCACCGGGCCGCCGACCGTGGTCGAGGCGGCCACGCCGGCGACGCCGACCGCGGTGCGCACGGTGGCGGCCGCCGACCCGTCGGGGTACGCCGAGGTGTTCCTCGGCGCGTGGCTGCGCAGCAGCGCGACGGAGGATGGCAGTGCGCAGGCGCGGCTTGTGCAGTCGATGGCGCCGGATGTGGAGTTGCCCGACCTGGCGGCCAGTGCGCAGGCGCAGCCGCGGGACGTGGTGGCGGTGCGCAGTGTGCAACGCTCGGCCGGCCGGTGGTCGGTGACGGTGGCTGCGCAGTACGCCGACGGCGGTGTGCGGTACTTCGTGGTGCCGGTCGTTGCCGACTCTGGCGGGGGCTCCTTCGCCGTGGCCGGTGCCCCGGGTGCAGTGGCCGGCCCGGCGCGGGCCGGCGTGCCTCAATCGCCGTATTCCGTGACGGTCACCTCGGACAGCGAGCTGTCGTCCACGGTCGGCGAGTTCCTCACCGCGTACCTGGCCGGTGCCGGCGGGGTCGACCGCTACCTGGCACCGGGGGTGAAGCTGTCAGCCCTCTCCCCCGCTGCCTTCAGCGCCGCCACGGTCAAGCAGCTGCTCGCCGTTGAGGAAGTTGCGGCCGCCGCCTCGGTGCCGAAGGACGGCACTCGGGCGCGGGTCTGGGCGCAGGTGGAGGCCCAAGACGCATCGGGGCGGTGGCCTCTGGCGTACGAGCTCACGCTCGAGGCCCGCTCGGGCCGGTGGGAGGTGGCGGCGCTGGAGTCCGGCACGGCCCAGAGCGGGGGTGGGCGCTCATGAACACGCTGAACAGCTTGATGCTCGCCGGGCAGCTCGATGACCTCGGCGACTCGTGGATCACCATGCTCCAGGACTGGGCGACCAAGGGCCTGCAGGCCGGTCTGATCGTGATCGTCGTCGTGGTCATGGTTCAGAAATTCAGTCTGAAGGCAGGCATCGGCGCCCTGCTGCTGCTCGTGATCGCGCTGGGGCTCTACAACTCGCGCAACGACCTGGCCCGCATGTTCGAGGACGAGGTCAAGAACCCCGCGAAGTCTGCGCCTGCCGTGGTGCAGCCCGTCGCTCCGGCCGGCCGTGACCATGCCGCAGGGACGGGGGGCCGGCTGTGAGCGCGGCCGCCCGGGTGGGGCGCTTCTACACATCTTCCCGCCGCCATCCCTGGGTGCTGGGCAAGGTCGCCGACTGGCGTATCCCGCTCGGCCCCTACACCCCGGCCCAGATCGCTCTGGCTGTCGGCGGCGGTTTCGTGCTGATCAAGACGATCTCGCTGTGGTCGTGGATGGGCCCGGTGCCGGTCGCGGCATGGGTACTGGCGATCTGGGCGGTGCGCCGCCCGAGGATCGCGGGCCGGGCGCCGCTCCCGGCGGCGATCGGCTGGCTGCTGCTGGCCGGGCAGCCGCGCGGCGGCCGGATCGGTGGGCGAGCCGCCCGCGACCGCGCCGCCCGCCCGCTGCTCGGGGGCTTCGTCATTGAAGACCCGGCGGCTGCGGGGATGGGGGCCATTCCGGCAGAGGCTGCGTCAGCGAAACGCCGTACGGCTTCCGTCGGCGGGCGGGCACCTGGTAGCGGGGCCGCGCTCCGGTCGCCCCGCCGGCGTCCGGCGTCGGACAGCGTGACGCGGCTGCAGGTGGTCGTTCCGGTGTCGGGCGTGCAGGGGCTGCTGGAACTCAGCGGCCAGGGCGGGGGTGTGCGATGAGGGTGCCGATCCGTCATATCGCCGGGCATCTGGTGTGGTCGACGCACGGCAGCGTGTGGGCTCTCTACCGGCTGCACCCGGGCCCCGACGAGCATGGGCGCAGCGAGGAGACGGTGCAGGGCACCTACGTTCCTACATCTGTGCGCGACGAGCAGTTGTCGAAGATCACGCATCTGGTGCGGTCTTTGTCGGGTGCCCCTCGGCTGTTCGGGCTGTGTGCCCAGGTGGATCCGGGCGAGGTTGCCCTGCGGATGATCGAGGGCATTGAGCCGCCCGCCCATCCTCCGGAGGAGGTGCATCCGTGGGTGGAGAACGTCGAGGCGGCGCTTGGGCTGCTGGACGGTCAGGAGATGCACCGCCGCACGCTGTGGCTGGCCGTGCCGTTGCAGAGCGACGGGAGCGGTCTGCAGGTGGCCGCCTCGGTGGGGGCGGTGTGGGCGGAGGTGTCCCAGGCGTTCGGGATGCGGCCGGCCGCTGTTTCACGGCGCGAGGTGACCGCTTACCGGGAGCAGGCCTCGCGGGTGGAGGCCGCTCTCGCGGGCGGGATCGCCTTCCGTCCGGCCCGGCCGGCGGAGGTCGTGTGGATGGTGCAGCACGCCCTGCACCGGGGACGTGTCGAACCGCTTCTGGCCGAGGCCGAGGCCAGCGACCTGTATGGCGGGCAGCTTCACGGCGGGGCATTGCACTCCCCCAGCTACGCCGACCTGGGCCAGGTCCGGCTCCAGGAGGGCGGCATCGCCCAGGAGGTCGACAACGACGACGAGGACCTGCAGGGCGCGGACGGGATAGCGCCTTCGGGCCGCAAGGCCTGGTGGCGGCTGAAGGCCGCCTCCCCACTGAGGCGCCGCTGGCTGCAGGTGGAGGGCGAGGCCGGCGTGGGCTACCAGGCGCAGCTGGCGCTGGCGGAGTGCCCGCCGGCGGTGAATGCGGACGCGGCCGACCTGTTCGCCCAGCTGGAGACGCTGGACTTCCCGGTCGACTACACCGTCGACCTCACGCTGGTGCCCGCGGAGAAGGCCAAGGAGCAGGTGCGGCGCAAGAAGAACGAACTCGTCGACCAGGCCGACCAGTACGACGCCCGTCCCACCGGGATGCCCGCCTCGCTCACCGAGGCTGCCCGGGATCTGGGCGAGCTGGATGCCCGGCTGTCGCGCACCGGCGTCGAGGTGGAGGTGCAGTCCGTCACGGTGCTCACCGTGTGGGGGCCGACCGCCCAGGTCTGCGACGCTCGGGCGCGGGCGCTGGCGGCGCTGCTGGCCGGCGCGGACTACCGGGCGGTGCGCCCGGCCGGGCTGCAGGAGTCCCTGTTCACGCTCGGCCTGCCGGGCACCACGCGGCCCGGGGTCGTACGGGAGTTCACCCAGCATCAGGTCAGCGAGGACTGGGCGCTCAGCGGCGCCTTCACCGTGGGTGAGGTCGGTGACCCGGGCGGGATGCTGCTGGGGATCGACCTGGACTGCGGCACCAGCCGTCCCGTGATGATCAACGTGGCGGATGCGCCGAAGCAGGACGCCTCCGCCTCCATGGGCATCGTCGGAGATCTGGGCGCGGGCAAGAGCGTCCTGCAGAAGCTCGTCGCGGATGCCGTATGGGCGCGGGGCGGCAGCGCGATCTGCATCGACCGCACCCCGGTACGCGAGTGGGCGAATTTCGCCCGCACCGCCGCAGCGGGGCACTGCCAGATCATCGATGCCGCCCAGGCCGAGGTATCGATCGACCCGCTGCGCATGTTCGACGGGCCCGAGGGCCGCCACTACGCGCTGAGCTACCTCACCCTGCAGCTGGGCATCGGCCCGATGAGCACCTTGGGCGAGGTGCTGCACCACGCGGTCGAGCAGGCCGCCGCCGGCCAGGCGCCGTCGATGCACCGCGTCCTTGAGGTGCTCGAGCAGATGGCCACCGATCAGGTGGGCAAGCGGCAGGATGCGGCGGCCACCCTCGCCGGCCTGGTGCGTGTCGTGGCGAGCAATCCGCTGGCGCGGATGGTGTTCGACCCCGCCCTGCCGCCGGTGCGGCTGGACCCGTCCGGCGCCTCCGACATGATCGTGATCACGACGACGGGGCTGAAACTGCCGCCCAAGGCCGCGTTCGATCAGCCCGAGGTGCTGCGACAGCAGCCGTTGGAGGCGCTGATCGGGCGGGCCGTGCTCTACCTGATCGCGGCGATCGCCCGGCAGAAGGCGTTCGAGGACCCGACACGGTTCTGTGCAGTGGTGCTGGACGAGCTGTACTGGCTGACCAGCTCCGCGGAGGGCACCGCGCTGGTGCACGAGATCCTGCACGACGGCCGCAAGCACGGCGCCGGGCTGATTGCCGGATCGCACGACGCCGAGGAACTCGGCCCCGACCGCGGGCTGATGGCCTACCGGGTGCTCGCCCGCACCGCCGATCGCGAACGGGCCCGCCGCGGACTTGAGTTCCTCGGCCTCGATGCGGGCGATCCGGAGCTGCTGCGGCTGGTGACCACCGGCCTGTCGCCAGTCGGCCAAAAGGGCCGCGAGGGCGAGGTGCTGCTCGCGTGCCCGCGCCAGAACACCGGACGCGTCAAGGTCGTCATCCCTCGCATCGCGCGGATCGCTTCGTCCATCACCACCACCCCCGGCCGGCGTATGAGCGGCAGCCCGCAGGCGCCGGATGCAGGGCCACGCCCGGAGAACCAGGCCGGCGTCTCCCGCCCGAAGGAGCGCATGCGATGACCACCTCCTCCCGCTGGGACCGGACGCGGCGCACCGCCCGCGCTGCGGGCGCATGGCTGGTGCTCGCTGTCGCCGCGGCGCTTCTTGCCCTGGCCGTCGGGGTGGGCGTGCCTGAGGCGTGGTGGCCGAGGACGGGGCAGGCCTTCGCCGCGAACTCCCAGCAGCCTCAGGGGGACCCGTGTGACCTGGTCCCGGGTCCGGCCAAGGAGTACTGCGTCCGCGACGCGGGCGACGCCAGTTCCGCGGCCCGCGCCGAACCCCACGCCAGCGCGGTCTGGGTGCTGCTGCCGACCGCGGCCCTGGTCGGTATCGCCCTGCGGCGTCGGGGCGCTGTCGTGCAAAGGCAGGGGTAATGCGACGTCCAGACCGCGCAACGCTCCGCTCGGCCGGCTTCGTCGTCCTACTTACCGCCGTCTTCGTCCTGGTGAACAGCCAGGTGGTGTACGCGGCGGGCAGCAGCAGCGAGACCGGTGACCTTCTCGCCCCTTTGAACATCGACACCTCCGAGGGCGTGCCGATCAATGGCTACGAGCTGAACGCCGAAGGCGGCTCCATCGTCTCCTTCAAGACGCAGGCGCTCGCCTTTGCCCTCAGCGGCCTGTTCACCCTGATCCGACTGCTGGTCGGCCTGGCGGGCTGGGCGATCGAGGCCGCATTCCGGTTCCCACTGCTGCGCATCCTGTCCGAGCCCGCGCAGAAGGTATCCGACGCGTACAACCATGTGGTCGTCGACAGCCTTGGGCTCAAGGGCGCGCTGCTGGCCTGGGCGTTCGTGTTCTGCCTGTTCATGTTCGTGCGGGGCAAGGTCGCCAAAGGGCTGGGCGAGATCTTCCTGACCCTGCTGATCGCTGCCTTCGCCGCCTCAGCGTTCGTGCGCCCCGACTACCTGCTCGCCAAGGACGGCCCGTGGGGGCAGACCCAGCAGGTGGCTGCCGAAGTCGCCCAGCAGACGGTCAACTCCTACGACTGGGGCGGAAAGGTCACCAGCCGGGGGCCGTGCGACGGCATGGTCGAGCAGCAGGAAGAACAGTGCCGGGTACGCGAGGCCGCCAAGCCCGTCAAGGCGAGTGAGGTCGCTCGTCCCATCCAGGACTCGATCACCAACGCCGTCGTCGTCAAGCCGTACATGCTGCTGCAGTACGGGCGCGTCCTCGACCCGGGCAAGGCCTCCGACCGCGAGGCCTATGCCGTGCACCTGAAGTGGGTCAGCGGCGGCTACAAGGCCGGCGCCAAGAAGGACAACAAGGGCAACAAGGATGCGTGCAGCCTGCTCAGGGGGCCGGCCAAGGAGTACTGCCGC
The DNA here is from genome assembly GCF_042730885.1 of Streptomyces sp. NPDC059909. Taxonomy (NCBI): domain Bacteria; kingdom Bacillati; phylum Actinomycetota; class Actinomycetes; order Kitasatosporales; family Streptomycetaceae; genus Streptomyces; species Streptomyces sp. NPDC059909. The sequence continues at coordinate 61,962 of NZ_JBHWKX010000033.1, read as the reverse complement.
GACGGCAACGACGCGCGCCGGGGTGATCAGGCCCCGCCGGAGTTCACCCCCGGTGGCGAACTGCTGGACATCGTCAGCCCTGTCGTCAGCGAGGAAGACAAGGAGTTTGCTGCCTTTCTCGCCGACCTCAAGGAGGCCGGGCCGGTCGGCAAGGCCTGCGCCGAGTACGCCAAGAAGCCCACCTGGTGGCGGGTCGGCGGGGCAGCACTGCTGCTGATCGCCGCGCTGCTGATCTGCGGCATGCTGCTCTCCAGCGCGATCGTGCTGCTCGGCACCCAGGCCATCACCGCCGCGGCCGCGGCCGCCGGCGGCGTCACTTTCATCGCGGCCATGGTGCCCGGTCCGCCGCGCCAGTCGGTGTGGAAGTGGCTGTCGCTGTGGGGCATCGCGATGCTCGCCGTCGTCGCGGTGTCGGCATTCATTCCGTTCTTCGGCATCGCCGTCGACGCCATCCTCACCGACGGCCCGGATCTGATGGTGGAGCGGATTCTGCTCCTGGACGTCCTGGCCATCGCTGGTGCGGCCGGGCATCGGTGGCTGCTGAGCGGCATCACCTCGTTCGGCCGTCGCATGGCGATGCGCATGCGGTACGCCAAGGTCGGCGGCACGCACATGCCGGGCGACACCTCCGAACTCGGCGCCGCGCTCGCCATGAACCTGCCCCTTGGTGGGGGCGGGGGGCTGCGCTCCTTCGCAGGCGGCAGGTACGGCATGCTCGGCACCCGCCAGCGCCTGATGGGCGCGCTCGCGTCGATGTTCGACGGCGCGGGCATGCCGATCGACACGGGCCGGATGCTGGCCGACGCCGGCGCGGAAGCCGGGCGCGGACTCGCTCCCCTGACCGCTGCGGCGGTCGGCACGGGTGTCGGGGTGCGGCTCGGCACGAAGGGGGCGTACGGGCTGCTGATCGGCAAGCGACCGGATCGGGAGCAGCTGGCCAAGTGGCGCAAGCCGACCGGCGTCGACGGCGAAGGCGACTCGCACACCGGCGGCAACCAGGAGTGGGCAGGTCGTCGGGGCGGGCCTGCGGACCGGTACCGCAACGACGACGAGGGCCAGATCATCGACCCCCACACGGGGGAGGTCCTGCACGACCAGAACGCCGACCGCACCCTGCTGTCCACGCGTGCGCACAACCGGCTCGTGCGGCTGCGCGGCTATCGCATCCTCAACCGCGGGACCCGCGCCGTCTACGGCGCCACCTACGGGCTGCCGGAGAATGTCCGCCGCGCCCGGGCGGGCGGATCGAGGTACACCGAGGACGCCCGCACCCAGGTGCGGGTGTGGGGCAACACGGTGCGCGAGGACGGCCGGCCCTGGGCGGACATGGGCCGGCACGCGGCCGGGGTCATGCAGGGACACCGGGACGACCGCGCAGGCACGGGCCCGTTCGCCAGCCGTCGCCTGGCCACCGGGACCACCCGCACAGCAACGGCGCGCCCAACCACCACTGCAGGCAGCAACTCCCGCCCGGCGTCCTCCAGTTCGGCAGCCGGACCCGCCGCGCCTACTACCCCCTCTCCAGCGTCAAGGCCGGTGGCCCACGATCCCGCGGCACTGCGGCGCCGGGTGATCGGGAGCCTTGGGGGCGGCGATCCCGACGTGCGGCGCAGGCTGCTGGACGAGCTCGACCGTGGCCACACGGACGGCTCGCGCCCCCGCCCGGAGGCGGGCGACGGCGGTGACGGTTCATGAGCCGCCGACGACACAGCCGGAAGGCCAGGTGGGGCTGCCTGGGCGTGATGCTGCTGTTCACCGCTGTGTGCTGCGCAGCCCCGCTCACCGGCGCGATCAGCGCAGTCACCGCGCTGCAGGCGGGTACGCAGGACGACGGCATCGCCGAGGGCGGCACCGCCGCGGACATCCCGCCGCGCATGCTCACCGCCTACAAGAAGGCGGTGCAGCTGGTCGGGCGCCACGTGCCCACCTGCCGCGGCATGCGCTGGCCGATCCTGGCGGGGATCGCCAAGGTCGAGTCCCAGCACGCGGTGGGCCGGAACATCTCCGACCACGGTGACATCCGCCCGAAGATCTACGGGGTGCTGCTCAACGGCTCCGGCGCGGGCGGCAACACCACCGTCTTCCCCGACACCGACGGCGGCAGGTGGGATGGCACCTCCCGAGGCGAGCGGGCGGTCGGCCCCTTCCAGTTCCTCCCCTCCACCTGGGACGGCGTCGGGAAGGACGCAAGCGGAGACAAGAAGGCGGACCCGCACAACGCCGACGACGCAGCCCTGGGCGCCGCCATCTACCTGTGCGGCAGTGGCCGGGACTTGAACAAGCGCGCCCAGCTGGGGAGCGCCATCTTCCAGTACAACCGCTCGGACGAGTACGTCGCCAATGTGCTGGGCTGGATCGACCAGTACACCGCGGCCGCCAAGGGCCCCGAGCTGAAGAACACCTCGGGCAAGGTCCGCACGGTGCTCGAGGCCGCGCTCGCCCAGCGGGGTCTGCCCTACTCGTGGGGCGGCGGCAACGCCAAGGGCCCCAGCACGGGAATCTGTTGCTCGCCCAGCGGAAAGAGCGGCGCCCACATCAAGGGCTTCGACTGCTCGGGCCTGACCCTGTACGCGTACGCGAAGGTCGGCATCAGCCTGCCGCACTTTGCGGCCGCCCAGGCCGGCTACGGCCGGCGGATCCCCGCCCGTCTCGGCAAGAGCGCCCTCAAGCCGGGCGACCTGGTCTTCTACGCCTACGCCCCCGGGCGGGACTCCACGATCCACCACGTCGGCATCTACGTCGGAAACGGCCAGATGGTCAACGCCCCACGGCCCGGCACCCGCATCCGCCTCGACCCGGTCGATGCAATGCCCGGCTACGCAGGAGGAGCCCGCCTCCTATGACATCGACCTCATCGCGCTCACCGCGTGGGCTCCTGGCCGCCACCGCGCTGCTGGCCCTGACCGGGATGATCCTCCTGTCCCTGCCTCACGGCACGAATACACCGGCCGCGCCCCTCACGCCGGAGGCGGCCGCCCCGGCAAACGGTCACCCGACTGCCTCCCCCACCGACCGCACCACACCCACGACAGACGGCTCACCCTCGGACGAACCGGCAACCGCAGGCCCGACGGGTACAGGGCCGGCGTCCGCGCTGCCGCCGCACGGCGAAGGCTACGCAGGCGACCGGGCCATCCACCAGGCGCTGGAAGAGGCCTGGCCCGCGGACCTGGCCGCCGACGACGAGCGGCAGCTGCTGGCGGCGGGGAGGGCCCTGCTGCGCGCGGACGCCACCGGCATCCAACGCGGCCAGTGGCCCACGGTCTTCCCCACCGATGGCCGGGCGGTGGCGCCGGCCTTCACCCGGTTCCGCATCCAGGCCGCCATCGCCCGCCAGGACGGCGGACCCAACCAGGCCGTGGTGCACCTGGTGTGGGCCGGAGCCGACCGCGGCGGCACCTACACCGACGGCCGCATCAGCGACCTGTCCTTCACCCGCACACCGAACAAGAAGGGACCCTCCGCATGGACTCCGCAGCAGCGCCGCACCTGACCAGCCACGCCAGCCACGCGGCGCCGGGCCAGGTGCTCGGACTGCTCACCGGCCTCGTCGACACCGCCGAGTGGCTCGCCGACCACTGGTACCTGCTCGCCCTGGCCGTCGCCACAGCCTGGGGCGTGGGCGAGGCCGTGGTGCGCCGGCTCGCGCTCAAGGCCTCGGCCGAGCGGATGGCCCTCGAACTCGTGCCCAGCCGGCACTTCGACCCCGGCCTGGAGGAGATCTTCCGGCGCGGGGTGCAGCTCGCCCGCGCCTCCACCAGCATGCCCTGGTGGGCGCCGCGCCGGACGAAGGCCGTGCGCATCCGGCTGCGCGCCGACGGCTCCAGCCCCCTGCGCTACCGCATCGAAGGCCCGGCCGGCGGGGAACGTCTGCTGTCCATCACCCCGTTCGGCCCGGCCGTCACCGTCACCAAAGCCAGGCCGACCCTGGACAAGGCCCGCGAGCACACCGTGCGGGCGGAGTTCATCCTGCGCGGCAAGCCCATCGCCCCGCTGCGCGAGGTGCCGCTCGACCCCGACCCGCTGCAGCCGCTCGTCGATGCCGTCTTGGACCTGCGGGCGGATCTCGGTGATCTCGCCGAAGTCCGCCTGGACATCCAGCGCGCCCCCAAGTGGGCGCTTCGGGCCCGCCGCATACAGCTGATGCAGGCCGCGCGCCGCCATGAGCGGCGCGAGACCGAGCGCGCCGCCCGGTGGGTCCGCCGAGATGCCGCCGGGATCGAGGACTCGCTCGCCTGGCAGTTCCAGCAGCTTCTCAGCGGCAAGCAAGGCGGGGCAGGTGGTCGTCGGCTGGTCATGCCTCCCACACCGCGCCGTGTCGACCCGGCCGAGGCGCTGGGCAAGCTCGCCGACGACGACCAACTGGTGCGCGTGCAACTGCTCGTCACCTGTGCATCCAACACCGAGGGCCGCGCCCATGCCCGGCTCAGCCGGCTCCAGGCCGCCCTGGATGTGTTCGGCGGCCGCTCCCGGTGGGCGATGCGCGGGCTGCGCATCGGCCCGTGGCGCCTCGGTGCCGACCGCTGGCCCAGCCGCCGCGGCTTTGAGCGCCGCTGGAAGTACGGCCACTGTCAGCCACCCCGGGCGAACTGGGTGCGGCTGGAGGAGCTGACCGGGCTGCTGAAGCCGCCCACCGTGCACTGCCGTCTGCCGCTGCTCGCCGGTGATCTGCCCACGTTCTCCTTCGGCGACCCCGAACTGCTGCTGCAGGGCCTCTACCGGGCCCCGGACGGCCGTGAGCGCCTGGTCGCCACCTACGCGTCCGAGACGCTGTTCGAGTGCGCGGTCGGCAAGGCCGGCGGCGGCAAGACCGAACGCGCGCTCGCCCAGGCGATCGGGTGGGCGCACGCCGGCGGGGGGCTGATGTTCGTCGACCCGCACCGCGACTCCTGGCCCAGGGCCGCGAAGTTCCTGGCCCACGACCACCTCATGCAGCGCATCGCCCTGATCGACCTCAACGCCCATGGCCCCACACCTGAGTTGAGTTCGTGGAATCCGCTGTCCATGCAGCACGGCCAGGCCCCGCACGAGGTCGTGGAGGCCGTCACCGATGCCTTCGCATCAGCGCTCGGCTGGGACGATGTCAGCGCGCCCCGCGCGATCACCATCATCACCGCCGCGCTGGCCATGCTCGTCGCCGTCAACCAGACCGCCTGCCAAACCGGGCACCCCCAGGACCAGGCCACGATCTTCCACGTGCGGGCCCTGCTCACCGACCCCGCCTTCCGCGCCGTCGCGCTCGCCGCAACCGGCGAGCGGCTCGATGAGGAGACCCGCGCCTGGTGGCAGACCGTGTTCCCGACCCTGCCCCCCGACGCGTTCGCCGTGGTCCTCAACCCCCTCACCCGCCTGGCCGCCAACCCTGTCACCAGGGCCTTCCTCGGCCAGCCCGTCGGCGCCTACAACATCCGGGCCGCCATGGACCACCGGATGATCGTGTGGGTGTGCCCGGCCGGGAACGGGCCCACCGACCGGCTGCTGACCGCACTGCTCGCCCGCGACCTCCTGCGTGCCGTGCGCTCCCGCCGCGACACCCCCGAAGACCAGCGGGTGCCCTTCCGCCCCTACTTCGACGAGCTGATCACCCTCACCGGCGCGGCGCCGGAGACGATCGCCGCCATGTTCGAGGACTTCCGCAAGTACAAGGCACACGTCCACGGCATGACGCAGCTGCTGGCCCGGCTACCAGGCCCAGTACGGCTCTCACTGACGCAGAACGCCTCCACGCTGGCGACCACCGCAGGATCGAAAACCGCGATCGCTCCGATCACCGCCGAGTGGGGCGACAACCCCACCCCCGACCAGGTCACCGTCCTGGACCGGTTCGAGCACTACGCCTCCCTGACCGTGCACGGCCGCCGCATCGGCCCAGTACGGCTTCGAGGGCCCCACCTCGATGAGGTCTTCGCCGACCAGGCCCGCCCCGGCAACGTCGCCGCCCTCGAACAAGCCGCCCGGGCAACCGCCAGGGCGCTCCCCCTGGACCAGCTCACCACGCGCGCAGCCGGCCAGCTCGGCCGCGTCACCGCCCTCCTCACCCAGCACGCTCCCGCCGGCTCCAGCGCCGCACGGCTCACGAAGGGATACGAATGACCACCGCCAACCTCCCCGAGGAGCGTGCCGCCTCGCCCGTTTTCACGCCCAGCCCCGTCGAGCCGCTCCCGCAACAACTGCTGACCGTACTCGCCCAGCACCGCATGGCCACGACCAGGCAGCTCCACACCCTGCTTCGGCCCGGCGCAACCCGCCAAGCACTCTCCCAGCCGCTCAACACTCTTCGCCGCGAACGCCTGGTCGACTTCGCCGTCCTGCCGCAATCGAACCGCACCCGCGCCTGGTACCTCACACCGAGGGGCGCCCGCCTCACCAGGGACTGGCCCGCACTGCGCGGCCGCCCGCCCTACCCGATCACTTCGGCCACGGCCGCGTCACTCAAGACCCCCCACACCCTCACCGTGGTCCGTACACACCTGGCCTTCGTCACCGACGCCCGCCGACGCTGCGACGAACACGGCCCCCCTGGACTGGACGCCCGAGGTCTCGCACGCGATCGGCGACGGCGAGAAAGTCGTAGCGGACGCGGTCATGCACTACACCCTCGTCACCGAGCAGCAGCGCCGAAAGCTGCGCGCGTTCATCGAAGTGGACCGCTCCACCATGGGCAGCGAACGCCTCGCAGCAAAGCTGATCGAGTACGCCCGACTGTGGTCCTACGACCCGCAGCCCGCCAGCCGCGCGCGGCGCCCACAAGGCGCCGCCGGATCCGGGTGGCTGCGCTGGTACCCCGTATTCCCGCGTGTGCTGTTCGTCCTGACCGGTGCCTCCCGGCACACGCTGAATCACCGGATCAGCGACCTGCAGGCCATGGCCGCCCAGCACCCCCTCGTTGCCGCCCTCGCCCGCGACGTGCCCCTCGCTGCGGCCGTTCTCGACGACCTCGAAGCACACGGGCCCACCGAATCCGTGTGGATGCCGCTGGCTGGCGGGGGCCGTCGCTCCTGGACGGAGCTGTGACTTTTCGTGAGCGTCGACATTGGCCATCACCGAAGGCTCGGGGCAGGGAGATCTTCCGAAGGTGGGTAGTCAGCGCGGTATGCCGAGCGGCATACTCGAGCTATGGCAGACACCAGCGTCAAGATCGACGACGTCACCCGGGACCGACTCAAGGCTCTGGCCGACGATGCGGGCATGTCCATGAAGGACTACCTCGCCAAGGTGGCCGAGGAGAAGGAGCACGAGAAGCGGCTCGAGACGGCGACCGCCGCGTTCCGCCGCGTCATCGCCGAGCCGGGCATTCTCGACCGTTTCGACGCCGACTTCGGCGGACTTCCGCCAGTGCGCCACGAGACCCCGCGGGCGGCCTGAACCTGTGGACCTGCTCGTCGACTACCGATGGCTCCTGGCCCGCCAGGAAGACATCCTCCGCACCGATCTCACCGTCAACGACCTCAGCGTGCTCGTCGGCATGGCGGCCCGCCACCGGGTTGATCCGCCGCGACTCGACCAGAGTCACCCCGATGCCTTCTGGCGGGCCGCCGTGTTCCTGGAGGAGTGCGTACTGCTGCGCCCTCTCCCCACGCGCAACGAGGCCTACGGGTACGGCCTCGCCCTCGCCTACCTGGAGGCCTCCGGGGAACGCGTCGACGCAACGTACGAACCGTGGCACAAGCTGATCACCGACATCCGCACTCTTCGGCTGGACTCGTACGAGATCGCCGAACGACTCCGGTCGTGGCGGCTCCCGACCGATGGATGATCCCCTCAAGGGGCGGCGGGAGGTGGGTCTTGCCCACGGTGATTCCAGCTCCGCGGACAACAAGTGCTGAAGCGAGGGGCGCTTGGCCCGGCCTCGGTGACGTGCGAGCACGACAGGCAGCGGGCTCGCGTACGCCGTGCTCCGCGCCACGGCATAGTTCGGTCCCCGCCGCAGGGAGAGCAGGGTGACGGTGGTCGTCACGGGGTTGCTTGTCCGGATGAGGTTGCGCCTGCCTGAGGTGCCGAGTGGCGATTGTCGCAGCTGGTTTGGATCCAGGTGCGGTACTGATCTCCGCGGAAGCGGGGGCGGCCGGGGTGGCCGCAGGTCTCGCACATCTGCTCGGAGGCGAGTTCAGCGGTGTCGATGAGCGCGGTAGCTGCGTCGGTGAATTCGCCGTCGAACTCGCCCTGATCGTCGAAGCGGTCCGCGACGGCGATGCGCAGGCCGCCGAACTTCGTACCGAAGCTCTCAATCTGGTAGTCGGGGGCGAGGGCGACCAGGTCGCGGTGGAGCCGATCCAGCAGGGTGTCCCAGCCGGGCCCGACGGTGTGGGCCTGGGCGGGGATCTGCCCGGTGAGGAGACGGGAGCCTGTCGCGGTGTCGTCCATGGAGCCATGCTGCCCTGCGGCAGTGACAGTGGCTGCTGCCGCACGGCGGCGCCCGGGGTCAGGGGCGGGTGGCAATGATCGCTTCGGTGCGGATGACCTCCTCGAAGCGGCCGTCGGGGTTGAAGGCGAGCAGGGCCTCGCGCAGGTCGCGTTCGAAGGCGTCTTTGTGGTCGCCAAGTTGGGCGGGGGCTGGACTATCCCGAACTCGACTGCATCGACACCTCGATCCCCGCAGGCGAGAACACGAACCTGTAACTGCACCTGGCCCGACCCGCGAGCGGGGCACGCTCCTGCCCGAGGATTTCCACCTCGGCCTCTTGGTCAAGCTCGGCGAGGCCCGCAAGCGGGCCCAGGACAGCGACGAAGACCTGGCCCTCTTTGCTGACCTCGACGACAACGGCCAGTGGGGCTGGTCGGTGTTCACCGTCTCGGAGCTTTGGAACGACTGACGCATCCAGACCCACGGCTGACCAATCAGCACGGCCTACGGCCACGGCGCCGGCTCAGCGTGGCTGCTCCACACGCTGCGATCAGGCGGCGAAGGCAACGTAGGTGCCGACCGTGAGGCCGGAGAAGGTGAGGAGCTGGCGGGGCTTGAGGCAGGTGAAGGCGGTGTGCATCCCGATGCCGGCGGCGACGGCATACGGCGTCGTCTGCGGGATGAGCAGCGCGGGGGGCAGCGCGATCTCAGCAGTGATGACGGCGGCTGCGACCAGGCGCCAGAGGATGATGTCGCGGGCGGTGAGGTTGCCCGTGTGGCGGCGGACGAAGCCGGGGACGGCGTACTGGCGCCGGTAGGGGAGCTGGTCCTTGACCTGGGTGTAGACGTGAATCCATTGGGCGAGGTAGAGGCCAGTGCGGAATTGGCGGGAGCGAATCTTCTGCCAGGCGCTGTTCCAGTAGATGTCGGTGGTGATCAGCACGAGGAGGCACTGTGCCCAGGTGTTGGCCGTGCTGGGGCTGTGCTCGATGCGGAGACCGTGGCCGAGGTCTCCGGCGGCCAAGAGGCAGGCGCCGGTCAGCAGGGTGTAGCGGACGGCGTTGGGGCTCTTGAGGTAGAGGAGTTCCATGGCGGCTCCGGCGAGGACCAGCAGGAGTGCCAGCCGGGTGCCAAGGCCAACGGCCAGGACGAGGGCGGCGGCCGTGCGGACGATCAGCGCGGGCCGGTAGACGGTGATCAGGAGGTGGGCCCGGGCGGGTCCGAGGCGTTGCTCGGCGAGGTGGGCGCTGAGCGACCCGGGGGCGAAGCGGTCCCAGCCGCCCTGACCGAAGGCGAGGGCGAAGCGCAGGGTGCACACGGTTCCGAAGATGATCCGGAACCACTGGAGTTGTCCGGGGTCGGTGGGGTGCTGGAAGCCGGAGGCGAGGGCGTCAAAAAACCACACGGCTGTCCCTCACCTCTACGGGCTGCTCACCGCGGGCAGACAGGACGCGACCGTGTCCGTCGATCTGGTCGTACCGACCGCTGCGGGTGAGGTAGTTGATGATCGCCTGGAGCTGAGGCGGACCGAGGATGAAGGAGCCCGGGGACAGATAGTCGTAGACGTTCACCGGCTCGATGCGGCCGTCCTTGGTGCCGGTGAGCGTGACGACGGTGAAGGTGGCCCGGCAGAACATCTTCCAGCGCAGCCAGCGGCCGGGCAGGCGGGTGAAGCCGGTGATCATCCACGCCACCAGGCCGATGGTGACGGCGATCTGGACAGTGGACAGCAGGGACACGTTCATGGGCAGGAGCCTCCGGGTGGGGAGGGTGAAGGTGATGGGTGGGCGGCCCCGTGACCGAGGCGCCGGGGTCAGCGCTCGGGCTTCGGGGGCCGCTGCATCAGCGCGGCCGTAGCCTGGTCGAGGGTGACCTTCTCGTGCAGCAGGGCGGAGATCACTTCCGTGATCGGCATTTCGACCCCGTGGGCGCGGGCCAGGGCGAGGATCGCCTCCGCGCTCTTGACGCCCTCGGTGGTCTGCCGGGTGGCGGCCGTCGCCTGCTCGACGCTCAGGCCTCGGCCGAGGTGGGTGCCGAAGGTGCGGTTGCGGGAGAGCGGGGAGGAGCAGGTGGCCACCAGGTCGCCCAGGCCGGCCAGACCGGCGAGGGTGGCCGGATGGGCGCCCATGGCCGTGGCCAGCCGGGTGGTCTCCGCCAGTCCCCGGGTGATGAGCATCGCCGCGGCGTTGTCGCCCATGCCCATGCCCGAGGCGATACCGACCGCGAGAGCGATGACGTTCTTCACCGCGCCGCCCAGCTCGCAGCCGGTCACGTCGGTGCTGGTGTAGGGCCGGAAGTACGGGGTGTGGCACGCCTGCTGGAAGCGGCGGGCTGCGGCTTCGTCGGGGCAGGCGACGGTGGCTGCGGCGGGCTGGCCGTCCATGATCTCGCGGGCCAGGTTCGGCCCCGACAGCACCGCGACCCGGTCAGCAGAGACGTCGGCCACCTCGGTGATGACCTCGCTCGCCCGCTTCCCGGTGTCCATCTCGATGCCCTTCATCAGCGACACGATCACGGTGTCGGGCCCGATGTGCGGCGCCCACGCGGCGAGGTTGGTCCGCAGGGTCTGCGCGGGGATGGACAGCACCAGGAAGTCCGCTCCCGCCAGTACGGCGGCCGGATCGGTCGTCGCGGTCAGGGCGGCGGGCAGCTCGATGTCCGGGAAGTAGCCGGGGTTGCGGTGAACCGTGTTGATCGCGTCGGCGATCTCGCTGCGGCGGGCATGCACGATGACGTCGGTGCCGGCGTCGGCCATGATCTTGGCGACGGCGGTACCCCAGGACCCGGCCGAGAACACCGCCGCACGGGCGGAACGGTGCTGGCTCACTGCGGGGTCCTCTCGCTGAGTACGGCCCTGTCGCCCGGGTTGCGGTCGGGCCCGGTCATCGTATCGGCCGTTCCGGGAGCGGCCGGGGCGGTCGCGGGGCGCCGCAGGGTCAGCAGGACGGCGCGACGGCCCGGCAGTGCGGGCAGCACCTGGTGCGCCTCGCGCAGCATGTTCTCGGCCTGAACCTCGCCCAGCTCGCGAAGCAGTTCATCGGCGTGGGCGATCCACAGCCGGTAGAGCCGGTCCCACATCGTGGGCTCGGCGGGGCGCTCGTCCACGTGCTCCACCGTGAGCCCGGCGGCGCGAGCCTGCTCGGGCCAGGCTGGTGTTGCTCCGCGCCGCAGCGCCCGGGTCACGACCAGTCGGCCGCCCGGGGCCAGGACGCGGCCGAGCTCGCGCACCGCCGCGTCCCGGACGGTGGCGCGGCCGAGGGCGTCCACGCACACGATGCCGTGGGCACAGGAGTCGGGCAGGCCGGTGTCCTCCAGCTCGGCAACGCGGAAGGCTGCGCGGTCGGTGCCCCCGCCGAGGAAGTGGGGTCGGCGGGCCGTGGCCTGGGCGACGGCGACCGGGGACAGGTCGAAACCCTCCAGGCGAAGGGTGAGAGCGCGGGCCAACCACAGGCCGATGCCGCCAGTGCCACAGCCGGCGTCCACCAGGAGCTGGCCCGGCCGCATCCGCAGCCGCGCGGTCATCAACCCCAACAGAGGCCAGTCGCAGGAACTGGAGTCGACGACCTCGGCCGGGTAGTCCTCCCCCATCGCCTCGGCGTACAGGCGGGAGACGAGCCCTGTGCGGGCCCGGGCCGCGTGGAAGGCGTCGTACTGGGCGGAGCGCTGTCCGCCGGGCGCGTCCGGCGCCGCCGTGGTGGGATTCATCGGGGCATCGACCTCCTGATTCGCGAGCGGGTACCGGGGCAGACGACCTGCACGGCGTGAACGGGGCCGGCGGGGTCCGACAGGTCCAGAGCCACCGGCTCGTGCCCGGTGACGCGTGCGACCCGCCAGGCCACGTCCCCGGCCTGTTCGGCGAAGCCGCCGCCAGCCGTGGACAAATGGCCTGTCATCTCCGGCCAGGGTGCGAACCTCGTGGTCTGCGCCGGGCGGAAGGGCGGGATGTCGAACGAGGCGGGATCGCTCGGGAAGTCGTCCCGGGTCCCGGCGATGGCGGTCAGCCGGGACTGCGCAGCCTCGGTTAGCGCCCGGGTCAGCGCGATCGCCGGGGTGCTGTGGCAGCCGCCGCCAGCGAAGACCACGGGGAGATCCTCCGACCACAAGTAGGCCACACACACCGGCAGCCCGTACGGGCCGTCCACCAGCGCGACCTCCAGCGCCATGCCGGCGGCCACCAGCCGGTCGATCAGCTCCCGGCCGTGGAGGTCATCGACCGTCCCGGGCGCGATGAGGGTGCGCCGCCGCCCGCCGGATTGCCCGTCCCGGTACAGCACATCCCGTTCAACGACCTCGAACAGGGCGTGCAGCAGCGCCTCGTCCTTCGTGTTCCCGCATGCCAGGCCGGTACTGGTCGCGCGCAGCAGATCCGGGCTCCACTCGGGCCGCTGCGCCCGGCGGCGGACCAGGTCGATCGGCAGCAGCACCTTCTCGCCGCTGACCACGGCGGTGCCAGGCGTCCACTCCCAAACCATCCGGGCCAGGGTGTGCTCGGGGTACGGGACGGTCAGCGGCAGTGCGGCCACGGGGCAGTTGGGGGCGACCTCGGCGGCCGGGCCGTGGGCAGCGACGGGCAGCGGCTGCTCGACGTGCCACAGCTCGATCGCCTCCATCACGGCCGACAGCTTCGCCAGCAGGTCAGTGCCGCCCTTGCCCTGGGACGTACTCAGGGTCAGCGAGGCGGGGCGGATCGCCGTCCAGACCGGCAGCCCGATGCAGTCCAGGCCGGTCAACTTCGCGACTCGGGTGATGCCGTATTCCGGCAGGCGTCCGGCCACCGCGTCCCACGTCTCCTCGGGTATCCGGGCGCGTACCGTGCCCGGCAGCGCCACCAGGTCGTCATCGCGCACCACTTGCCATCTCCTTTCGCTCGTTAAGGAATCCGGGCATGAGCCGCTTGGCCGCCTCTACGGCGCGTGCCCCGCAGACCAGCCCGCGGGCGGACGCCTCCGCGTCGAACCGCTGCGCAGGGCACCGCCACACCCGCACCAGGACCCGGCGGGTGAGGTCACCACGCACCGCCGCGGTTGAGAACCCCGGTCGGCTGCGGCGAGCCCGCGCGAGAGCGTCGGCGTACCGGGCAACCGCCTGGCGGTCCTCCGGGGTCTCGCTGGCCAGCAGCAGTGCCACGGTCGTCTCATCCCGCAGGTCGACCGCCGGGTGAAACACGTGATGGGCAGGCAGATCCCCGCCGGTGACCTGGCCCAGCCGCTCCGCCAGCGGCAGGCCCGGCTCGTCGCTGGCCGGATGCCGGGAGCGGTATTCGAGGTAGGCCGCCCACGTCTTCCGGAACGCCGGGTCGAACACCTGCTGATAGACGATGCGGTCCTCGGTGGACAGCTCCAGGCCGTCCACGCGTTCGCGGGCAAAGGCGTTGGACCACTGCCGGAAGTACGTCGTCTCCCACACCGAAGGCGCCGGCTGGGAGTCGGCCCGCGGCGCCCAGCCGCTGAGTGCAGTGCGTACGGCCGCGAGGGCGTCGGCGCGCTTGAGGTCTCCGAAGTTCCGGTCCTGATCGCGCCGCTCGGCCAGCCATCCGGCGAACTCCGTCTCGCCCTGGCGGCGGCAGACGGCCCGCACCGCGGCTGTGGTGCGCTGCGGGTAGTAGACCGCGTGCAGCGCCGTCAGCGTCCTGGTTGCCCGTTCGGCGTCGAGTACCCCAGCCGACCGGGCCAGCTGAAGGGCGTGCCGGAGGTTGACCACCGACCAGGTCAGCGCGTCCCACTCCCCGTCAGGGGCCTGCCCGACGGCCACCTCGTCGTCGCCGTCGATCTCCCCCCGAACGTAGGCGGTGTAGATGCTGCCGACCCCGAGCATCCCGAACGGCGCCAATTCGGCCGCCCGCAGCGCGCCGATGCTCGCCGCCCCGATCAGCCGAACCCCCCGGCCCATTGCGGCCAGGATCTCCTTGTGGCGCAGCGCCGGCGCCTGGTGATACACCCCGTCGATGATCAACGCTGTGTCGCCACCGCGGATCGCGGTATCGAACAGGTCGCCGTGCCGCACCGGCGGCCACACCCGCACGCCCGGCGCCCTAAGCAACGACTCGGACCGCGCCAGCGTCGGCCCGACGAACACATGAATCACTGCGACCCCCCAGACGGTGAAGCGCCAGGGGCGCCCCTCCCCGGCCCCGAAGGAACCGAAGAGAAGGGAGGGAGGGACGCCCGGGTCAGAACGCGCGAGTCGAGAACTACTCCTCGTCCTCGACGTCGACCGCGACCACCACGGCCCCGGTGATCTCCTCGAGCTCCTCCAACGAGGCGCTGACGGCGGCGACGCCGGACTTGGACTGCTCCACGGCCTTCTCCTTCCTGCTCGGTCGGACGGTGCGGGCCGACTGCCCGTACCGGTCGTGCCAACGGACCCAGGGCTCTCCGCCCACCAAAGTCCGCCTGCCCGCCCCTGGCCGGGGCGGGAAGCCTGGTTTTCAGCCCCTGGAGAGGGTGCAGTGGTCGGCGACGATCCACTCACTGCCGCCTCCCTCAGGGCACAGGAAGACGGTGACGGGTTCTTCCAGGACGTCCCGGCACGCCGCCAAGGGCTCAGGCTCGCCAGCACCAGAGCCGGCGCATCCACCAGTGCCATCACCGCTCGCCTCCACGTGCACGGGCGATCTCCTGTGGTGGCAGGTCAGGGCGTGCGACCGGCGCGTCCGACACGTGCGGTGCGAGGATCACCACCGGCGGCGTCAGCCCAAGGGCGGCAAGCACGCCCACCGCCAGCCCCAGCCGAGACGACGCATCCTGCCTTGCGTGACGGTCACTCACCGCGCCACCCACGGAAGCATGACCGGGGTGACCGGTCCCGCTGGCGTGACCGCGCCCGGGTCCGTCGTCCACTCCACCCCGCCGCCCTCGGGGGCCAGCCACGCCACCGGCCGGGGCTTGTCCCCGTCTGGGGCGACGGCCCGCAGAATGCCCGTGCGGCCTGTCACGGAGTCAACGACCATCCGCCCGAGCCACGGATGCGCCTCGTGCAGCATCCCGCGCCCGCCGGTCACCGGAGGCCACCCGAGTCCGACGCCAGCGGCGCCCAGCTGTACCGCACCGTCACACCGTGTTCGGCCAGGGCGTTGACCTCCCGATACCGCAGCTCGTGGTTCGCCTCCGGGGCGAGCGTCGCGGGCCACCGGATGATCACCATGCCGATCTCGCTGGCGGCCGCCAGCTCCCGCACCCTGCGCCAGCCCTCCCGCTGCATCGGGTCCGGCTCCCCATAGGGATCCGTAACGGTCTCGACGAGCGCCAGGTCGTGGGCCCGCGCGAACGCGCGACCCTCCCGCTCCGCACGCTCAGCGGCCAGCCCTGGCGCAGTCGGGCTGCGCTCCGCGCAGACGTACAGCACGGCAGCCGTCTGCGCGGCAGGGACGGCGGACTTCTCCTCGGTGGTGCGTGTTGTGGGCATAGCGGCCTCGTCGTGGTCGGCGGACGGAGGGGGCGGCCCGCCCCCGACGGGGGACAGGGACAGACCGCCAGGCCCGAACCCGACCGATTGGACGTCGAGTTGGAGCGCTGTCAGACAGTCAACGATCACTGCCGCTATGGGACCATCACGCATGCGGCATGCGCATACGGGTATGCGCCCAGCGGGTACGGGCAGAGGACTGAGGCCGCAGCGACTCGTAGCGTGGGGGTACGCCGTGGACTGGCAGTCAGGACCGCTCCGGGACGCCTCCCGGGCCGGGGATTTCGGGCGGGTAATCGAGCTGACCCGCCAGGAACGGCGCATGACACAGACCCAGTTGGGCCAGGCGTGCGGGCTCTCTCAGTCCGCCGTCTCCCGACTGGAAAAGCGCGGCACCAGCACATACAGCACTGACATCCTGGCCGCCGCGGCTGCCCATCTGGAGATCCCGCCAACACTGGTGGGGCTCGCGGACGGTCGCCCGCGGGTGCAGGTGGAAGACGAGCACGACGTGAACCGAAGGAAGTTCCTCGGCGACGCCGCCGGGGTCGTAGCCGCCCCCGTAATGGCCTCCCTGCCCGTCCCCGACGACGGTCCCACGGGCCAGGCCGCTGCCCTGCGCCTCAGCACCACGGCGTACCGCAGACTCGACGGCTCCACTCCGTCCCGCGATCTGTCCGAGTCGGTACACACCCACATCCGGCTGATTCAGACCATCACCCGGGACGCCCCGGAGGCGGAGCGCCCGCGTCTGGCAGCCGTTGGCAGTGAGGCCGCGAGCCTGGCCGGGTGGCTCGCATGGGACATGGGAGACAACGGATCAGCCCGCACCTGGTACGGGGCTGCGATCAAGGCCGCCCGGTCCGCCGGCAACCCCCTGCTCGCCGCCTACCAGGCCGGGAGCCTGGCCCAGTTCGAAGCCCACGCGGGCAACGGCGTCCAGGCCCTCAACCTTGTTCGTCGCGCCCGCCGGTCGCTCGGCGAGCGGCAACCGGTCGTCGCCGACGCCTGGCTGTCCTCCGTGGAAGCCCTCGGACACGCCACCGCCGGTGACCGGCGCGCTGCCGACCGCGCACTTACGGCAAGCAGGGCCGCGACCGAGGCCTTGCCACGCGAGGAAGCACCGCCGTGGCCGTGGGTCTTCACCTTCACCGAGACCAAGGTCGTTGCCGCGCGGGTGGCATGCGGCGCCCGGCTCGGCCTGCCTGATTGGGTGCTCTCCGAGGACACCGAAGCCCTCGCCACCGGCCACGCCAAACAACGCGCGCTCCTGATCCTCGACATCGCCGCCGGGCATCTCGCCGGCGGCCGAGTAGAGGCCGCGTTCGCCCTCGCGTCCCGCGCGCTCGATACGGGGCTCCGCTACCGGTCCGGCCGGATCGTAGAGCGCGCCCGCGCCGTGCGCCGTACGCTCACCACCGCCACGCCGCCCAAAGTGGTGCGCGACTTCGACGAGCGCCTACACGGCGTCTACCTGTAGGGAGGGACCACGGCATGCGCGTAGGGATCACCGGACACCGCGGACTCAGTGAGGACGTAGAGGCGACGGTGCGGGCGATGCTCGCCGAGACGGTGAGTGCGTACAACCCCGATGACCTGACGGCCGTGTCGTGCATCGCGGACGGGCCCGATGCCTGGTTCGCCGAAGCCGTTCTAGACCACGGCGGTCGGCTCGAAGTAGTTGTCCCCGCAGTCGAGTACCGGGACAGCCTCCCGGAGTGGCACCACCCCGTGTACGACAAGCTGATGCGGCATGCCGCCGACGTGCACGAGACCGGCATGACCCCATCCGACTCCGCCGCGCACATGGCGGGCAGTGAGATCCTGGTCGGCCTGGTCGACGAACTGATTGCCGTGTGGGACGGGAAGCCAGCGTGGGCCTACGGCGGGACAGCGGATGTGGTGGCGTACGCCGAGCGGACCGGGGTTCCTGTGCGGGTGATCTGGCCGGAAGGCGCCAGCCGCTGACCCGGTACCACCGCCCCGACGGACGTGCACGCCCGGGCGTACGCGGACGAGATGGACGACCCGTTCGCCCAGCGGTTCCCCTGATTCGTGGACCACTAGGACGGACACGAAGGGTTCGCGTGCGTCATCGGCTACGACGGCGCAAAGCCAGTTGGCTTCCCCTACAGAACCCCGGCGACCGCGGGTCCCCGCGAATGGTGCTGTGAAAAGCCTCCCCAAGGCGCCGGCAGAAAGCTCCACGTTCTCGGTGTCGGAGCTGATGGTGCGCCCTGAGTGGCGCATGATCGGCGCCGCTGAGCGGCTGCACGTCCGGCCTCGATGGCGCGTTGGCACCGCTGAGAGGGCCTTCCGGACCGGGCGAACGGGCACTACCTCGTCACTCCCGCCAGCGGGAACCGATGATGCCCCAAGCCATGGTTTCGGGGATGAAGTTCCAGGTTTCCCTGCGGCTGAACGCTCGGCCCGCCAATAGAGAACGACAGGCGCCACCAGCGGGCCTGACCGGGCGAGAGCAGCCCACAGAGCCCGCTCAGCCCCATGTGGCACGACTGCACGCCTCACACAATCTGGCCAGGTGTACCGGCGGCTTCAACATACCCGTCGGGGTGGGGCGTTAGCGCACGTAATGAGCAAAGGGAGAGAACAGCAGATCGACTTCAGGTTCCGAAAGTGACCGGTTACATCCCGAGTCGTACGAGTGAACTCAAATATAGTACTGGGAAGTTGACTGACACATGCGTAACCTTGCCGCTACGCAAACGCATAACCGCAGCTGGACCAGGCCGCGGATCTGGACCGTCGTACGCCGATGGCCGGGCCAGCGGTCTGCCGCACCGCGTCGTACGGGGGAGAGACCACGTGACACGAGCACCACGCCGCCGGACGGGGCTCGCCGCTGTTCGCATCCGAAAGCACGCAACCGCCGTGTTTCTCGCCGGGAGCCTGATGGCACTGACCGGTTGTAGTGACAACGACACGAAGGCGTCGCCATCCGAGCCCAGCCATCGTCCTTCCGCGAGTTCATCCGCACCCCCCAGTTCCTCAGCCGACGTTGAGGAAGCCGCGGTCCTCGCCGCGTACACGCACTCCTGGGAAGCGCAGACCGAGGCCTACGCCAAGGCGTCTTCCGCGGGCACCGGCCTGAAGAAGTACACGACTCTCCGGGCCCTGGCTGACATCGAGAGTGACCTGGAGGCCATGCGCAAGGCCGGGCAGGTGACGTCCGGGAAGCCGGCGATCCACCCGAAGGAGCCCAAGGTGACCGACGGTGAGATCCCCAAGGCCACTGTCGAGGATTGCGTCGACACCACGAGCTGGACGCTGATCGACAAGGCATCGAAGAAGAAGGTCCCGCTGCCATCGGAGCGACTCACCAAGTACGTCAGCACCGCAACGTTTGAAAAATGGGGGGCGAAGTGGATGGTCACGGAGTTGACCGCACAAGATCAAGCCTGCTGACCCGACGCGTCGCCGTATTCACGGGCGCCGTCGTCCTGGCCACGGCCAGTACGGCTCACGCCGACGACGATCCGCCCGATGTCGGTGCGGGCAAGTGCCAGGTCATCAAGTTCTGCGTCGGCGTCGGCGTGGACGACCAGACCGAGGGGACAGGCCCACAAAGCGGCTCGCAGAACGGCAGCGAGAGCAAGCTGAAATGCAAGCTGACCAAGATCGACCCGAAGCCGCCAGCCAACCACCCGGCTTGGAAGGGCGCCGACCCCAAGAAGAGCGACCTGTACTTCCGCGCCTGTTCGGACGGCGGCCATGACAACCCCGACGGCTTCGTCGTCGTGCCCCAGGGCCAACCCGCGCCGCAGGTGGATCCGCAGGAGCTGGCGCAGCACGCGGTCGACTCCATGGCGCTGCTCGGCCCGGACATCGCCAGCCCGCGGGCGGCCGGGAAGTACGCAGTCGGTGTCCCGATGTGGATGTGGGTCAACCAGAGCGCCACGACCTACGGACCCAACACCGCGTCGGCGTCGGCGGGTGGGGTGGCCGTTACCGCAACGGCGAAGGTGTCGAAGGTCGTGTGGCAGATGGGCGACGGCGCCTCCGTGACGTGCAACGGTCCCGGTACGCCCTACCAGGCCTCCGAGGGCATGGCCCAGTCGCCGACCTGCGGACACATGTATTCCAAGACCTCTGCGGGTGCGCAGAACGGCAAGTACCAGGTCACCGCGACCTCGACGTGGACTATCGACTGGCAGGGCGGCGGAGCGGCCGGCCAGCTCACCGAGATCCGGCAAACCAATGTACAGGTGGCGATCGGCGAGCTGCAGGTCGTTGGGTAGAGCTTCCGGAGGGAATGAGCGTTGAGCAAGACCAAGGAACACAGCGAGACAGTCGCCCCGAACGGAGTGCCGCCTCAGGGGCGTGGCGCCGGGCCCGTAGCGCCGCCGCGTGTCTCGGCACGCAGGCGCCGACCGGGCGTGATCGCCCTGTCCCTGGCGCTGATCGCGGCCGGTGGTGCTGGCGTTGCCGTGCTTGTTCTGCAGGTCGGCCACCGTACGCAGGTGGTGACCGTGGTGCGCGACGTCCAGGTCGGGCAGGTCCTCACGGAGCAGGACTTCGGGGAGGCGTCGGTCGCTCTGGACCCGGCGGTGAAGGCGGTGCGCGCCGACGCCTTGGAGGCGGTGGTGGGCAAGCGGGCGGCGGTCGAGCTCAAGCCTGGCTCGTTGCTGGCCCCTTCGCAGGTGACGAAGGACTCGCTGGTCAAGCCGGGCGAGCAGTTGGTGCCGGTCGGGCTCAAGCCGGAGCAGGTGCCGGCCACCGCGCTGGTGCCCGGGCAGCGAGTGCAACTGGTGCGAGTCCCGGCCCAGGGAGAGGAGCCCAAGGAGGACGCCGCGCAGAAGTCGATCGCGGGACGGGCGGTGAAGGCCTCCAAGGCCGCTCCCGGCACCGGGATTGTGGTCGTCGACGTGGCCACGTCGGCTGCCGACGGTCCGACGGCTGCTGCCTGGGTGGCGACGGGCACTTTTCGGCTCATCCTCGATGCGCCGCAGGACGGTAGCTGATGAGTGTGATCGCGCTGGCCGGCTGCAGCGGCGCGCCCGGCGTGACCACCAGCGCCCTGGCGCTGCTGCTGACCTGGCCGCTCGCGCCGGGCAGGCGGATCATTCTGGCCGAGTGCGACCCGGATGGTGGGGCGGTGCTGCATGGGTTGTTGCAGGGAACGCTCGGCGACCGGTACGGGCTGCGGAACCTGTCGGTCGCGGCCCGCAAGGGCGAGCTGAAGGACGCCTTCTGGCGGCAGCTGGTCGACTTGAGCGCCGAGGACGGCACACAGGAGTCGCCGCGCGACCGGTTGCTGCTGCCCGGCGTGACCGACCCTGCGCAGGCGGCCGGGCTCGGGCCGGTGTGGGAGACGCTCGCCGACATGTTCATGGGTATCGACGCGCTGCCCGCGGACGGCCACGACGTCCTGATCGACCTCGGGCGAGGCGGTGCTTTCGGCCCGTCGGCGGTGCTCGCGCAGCGCGCGGATGCGCTGGTTGTGGTGGTCCGCAACACGCTGCGGTGTCTGCAGGCCGCCCAGGCGCGCATCGACGCGCTGGAGGAGCGGGTGGGCAACATCGGGCTGCTGATGGTCGACGAAGGCCCCTACCCCGCCGGTGAAGTGCAGCGGGTGCTGCGAGTGCCCGTGGTGGCGACGCTGCCGTACGCGCCGAAGGAGGCCAAGGTGCTGTCCGATGGGGCAGAACAACCCCGCCACTTCACCCGGTCTGCGTTGATGAAGTCGGCCGACACGGCAAGCACGGTGCTGGTCCAGCGGGCCGCGCTGCGCAGGGCCCGGCTGGCCCCAGATGCGGCGCCAGTCCTACGGGAGGCGGGCAGGTGACGCATGCGGGGTAGGCCGCTGCATCCCGATCCGACCGTGCGCGCGCCGGTGAACGGTCTGCCGGCCCGGTGGCCCGCCCAAGCCATGGTTACTCCTGTGCAGGGTGGGGCGGCGAACCCGCAACTGGTGGGCACTGCTCAGGTACCGCGCGCCACGGTCAACCACAAGGTCGCCCGGCATATCGCGTCGCAGGTTGCCAAACAACGCGAGGAGCTGCTGAAGACCGACCCGTCGCTGGACCGCGCCAGTGAGGAACAGCACTGCCTGCGCTGGATCAACAACCAGGTAGCCCTGTGGTCGGACGCCCAGGCCGTCGAGCGCGGTGTCAGCCCCACGCCTCAGGAGGACGATGCGCTGCGGCGCGCGGTGTACGACCTTCTGTACCGCGCCGGACGGCTCCAGCCCTATCTGGATGACCCGCGGGTCGAGGACATTATCATCCAGGGCCACGACGAGGTGTGGCTGGACTACGGCGACGGTCAGCGTCAACTGGTCGGTCCCGTGGCCGACTCGGAAGAGGAGCTGCTGGAGCTGCTGCGCGAGCTCGCGCGGGACTCCGGGCACAGTGAGCGGTCCATCTCCACCGCGAACCCGATGCTGGCGCTGTCGCTCAAGGACGGCTCACGTCTGCAGGCGATCACCGCGCTGGGCCCGAAGACGTATGCGGTGATCCGCCGCCACCGGGTCGAGCACGCCGACCTGAACGACATGATCCGGCTGGGCACCATCGACCCGGCTCTCAAGGAGTTCCTGGCGGCCTGCGTGCGCGCCGAGAAGAACGTGATGATCGCGGGCAAGCAGAAAGTCGGCAAAACGTCGCTGCTGCGGGCGATGCTCAAGGAATTCGACCCGGAGACCAGGTTCGCCACGATCCAGACCGAGGACGAGCTGCACGCCCACACCAACGGCTACCACCGCCAGGTCGTTTCTCTCGTGGCGCGCGAGTCCAACGGCGAGAAGGACGCCGCAGGGCGCGGTGCCGGCGAGATCACACTGCTGGACCTGCTGCACCCGTCGCTGCGGATGTCGCTGGAGCGGATCGTCGTCGGCGAGGTCCGCGGCCCCGAAGTGGTCGCCATGATGCAGGCGTTGACCAACGGCGCGGGCGGCAACTTGTGCACCATCCACGCCCGGCGCCCCGACATCGTCTTCGACCGCATCGCCGAGCTGTACGCGCTGGCCCAGGGCAACCTGTCCGAGCAGCTCGCCTACCGGCAGATCGCCAACGGCCTGGACTTCGTCGTCTACGTCTCCATGATCGACGAGACGCGGATCGGCGGCCGCCGGCACCGGTTCGTCTCCCACGTCATGGAAGTCACCGGGATCGGCGAATCCGGCCGCCCCGCCACGAACGAGATCTTCTCCCCCGGCATCGAGTTCGGGGAGGAGCGGGCGGTGCCGCGGATGGACCCGGCGTGTATCGACGACCTGCGCCGCGTCGGCTTTGACTCGACGCTGCTGCAGCACCCCTACGGCGCCTGGCAGGCGCCGCTGCCGCTGAAAGTGGGTGTGGGCCAGTGACCCTGCTGTTCGCTGTGCTGAGCGGGATGACTGTCATGGGCGGGCTGATCGGCGTGGTGGTGGGTGCCGTCGGCACCGACGCCCCGCGTAGGGCCCCGTTGCGGCAGCGGTGGCAGGCCCGGCGCTCTGGGCAGGAGCAGGCACAGGATGTACGGCTGCGACGCCGGACGCTTGCGGCCGGGGCGATCATGCTGGGCCTTGCCGTGTGGCTGATCTCCGGGAACTTCGTTGCCGGCGCGCTGCTCGGCTCAGCCGTGGTCGGCGTGCCCTGGCTGCTCACCCCGGCCCAGGCCGCGCAGGGCCGCATCGGCCAGCTGGAGGCCTTGAGCGAATGGACTCAGCGCCTGGCCGGACTGCTTCGCCTGGGCATGGGCCTGGAGCAGGCAATGATCACCAGCAGGAAAGGGGCCCCTGAGGAGCTCAACGGGCAGATCGCTGGCCTCTCTGACCGGCTGCGTCTTGGGTGGCGGCCGGAGGAGGCGCTGCGCGCCTTCGCTGACGAGCTCGACGACATTACCGCCGACAAGGTGGTGGCCGCGTTGATCCTCTCGGTGAATGACCGTGGCCCGGGCCTCGCCCAGGCGCTGGAGGACCTGGCGGCAACCGTCCGCGAGGAGGTCGCCAAGAAGCGCAGCATCGAGGCGGATCGGGCCAAGCCCCGCACCACCGTGCGGTGGATGACGTTCATCACCCTGGGCATCATCGTCGCCGGGTTCTTCGTGCCCGCCTACACCGCCCCCTACTCCACGCTGCTCGGCCAGCTGGTGCTGGCGTTCCTGACGGCCGGGTTTGTCGGCACGCTCGCCCTCATGCGCCAGTTGGGCGATTTCCGCCGCATCCCGCGCTTCCTGGTCCCCGACACGCGCAGCGCCGTCCGCCTGCCCGCCCCTGCTGCTGAGTCGGCCCTCGAGCGGGAGCCCGAAGGAGTAGACCGGTGAACCTGCTTCCCATGGTGCTCACCGGCGGCGCGATCGGTGCCGGCGTGGCGCTTCTGACGAGTGAGCTGCTGCGCCCGCAGCCCGCCTTGGCCGTCGCGCTGGAGCGCACCGCCCCCGGCCGCCTGACCATGCCCGAACCGGAACTGGACCGGGACGAGGTGTGGGGCCGGTGGCTGCTGGCCCGTCTCGGCCGCCTGCCTGGGGTGCGGATCCCCACCAAGAACCTGGCCCTGCTCGGCCAGGGCGCAGGTCAGTTCATGCTGAAGAAGACCGCGCTCGCCGCGCTCGGCCTCCTGTGCCCGGTGCTGGTGACCATTCCGTGGATCATCGTGGGCATCTCCCTGCCCATCTACGTGCCCGTCGTCGTCGGACTCGCCGCCGCAGGGCTGCTGTTCATCACCCCGGACCTGGCCGTGCGCGACCAGGCCAAGCGGGCGAGGGAGGAGTTCGCCCACGCACTCGCCGCCTACCTCGACCTCGTCGCCTTGAAGCGGGCCGGGGACGCCGGTCCTTCCGAAGCCTTGGAGAAGGCCGCCGCGGTCGGCCGCGGCTGGCCCTTCCTCTACCTGCAGGGGGCACTGCGGCGCGCCCGGCTGGAGAAGATCCCGCCGTGGCAGGCGCTGGATGACCTCAAGCACGAGTACGACCTGCCCGTCCTGGATGACATCGCCGACATCATGCGCGGCTCGGCCACCGACGGCGCCGCCGTCTACAAGGCGCTGCGGGCGCGCACCTCGGCGCTCAACACCGAGCTGCTCGCCCAGCAGGCGGCCGAGGCGAACGCCGCCAGCGAGAAGATGACCGCCCCCGGCGCCCTGCTCGCGGTGCTGGTGATGCTGCTGATGGCGTTCCCCGCGGTAATCCGCATGCTCACCGTCTGACCCGACCACCAACAATCTGGAGCGTGACCTGATGAAGTACACCGCTGCCCGCACCTACGGGGCCGTGCACTGGCTGACCACGCGCCTGCCCGAGAGGCTCAGCAAGGCGGGCAGGCGCCCGGACCGCGGCGACATCAGCATTACCACGGTCATCATCTGGGTCGCCGCCGTCACCGGCGCCCTGGTGATCGCCGGGACCATCGCCGCCGTCATCGCTAGGTACAACGGCAGCCTGTCCGGCATCTGATGGTCCGACTGGTGCGGCTTCAGGCAGGGTTGCGCGGACGAGCACGGCGCGGCGACCGCGGGGACGCGTCTATCCAGATGGCGATCGTCTTCCCGTTCGTGCTGCTCGCCACCCTCGCCGTCGTCCAGGCCTCGATGTGGTTCTACGCGCGGCAGATCGCGCTGACCGCCGCGCGTGAAGGCCTTTCCGCGGCCCGCTCCTACCAGGCCACTCCGGCCAATGGCGCGGCCCAGGCACGCGAGGTGCTGGGGCGCACGGCAGGCGACAGTCTGCTCAGCCCCAGCGTCTCCACGGCCGGCAGCAATGCCCAGCGGGTGCGGATCCAGGTATCTGGCACGGCGCAGTCGATGATCCCGGGCGTTCCGGGCCTGCGGATCACCCAGTCGGCCTCGGGCGCCGTGGAGCGCTGGACTGTTCCAGGAGAGTGACACGTGCTGAGCAGGATGCGGCGTTGGGCCCGGAAAGACTCGGGCAGCACAGCGATCGAGGCTGCCATCATCATCCCGCCGCTGATCATGTTCGTCTGTCTGGCGATCGCGGGCGGCCGCCTGGCCCTGTCTGGCTCGAAGATCGACGCAGCAGCCGAGGATGCCGCGCGGGAGGCGTCCATTCACCGCACGGCGGGTGCTGCTTCGGACGCCGCGCATGCGGCGGCCGCTGAGTCACTGGACGACCAGGGCATCCGGTGTGCTTCCAGCAGCGTGAACGTGAACGCGAGCGGGGTGAACGTGCCGGTCGGGCAGGTGGCGACCGTGACCGTGACCGTGCGCTGCACGGTCAACCTTGCGGATCTGCTGCTGCCCGGCGTGCCCGGGGCCCGCACCTTGGAATCGACCGCGACGTCGGTCGTCGATCAGTACCGGCAACGGGGGGACTGATGGCCGCCATCTGGATGCGCCCCGGGCGGGGTCGGCTCGATGACCGTGGTGGCGTCGCCGTGTTCGTCGCCGTGTGCGTTGTCGCGCTGATCGGCATCATCGGCCTGGCCGTCGACGGCGGTGGCAAACTCCGCGCCACGGAGCGCGCCGACTACATCGCCACCGAGGCCGCCAGAGCGGGCGGGCAGGCCATCGACCCGGCCCAAGCCATCCCCGGAACGGCGATCGCCGTCGGCCCGCAGGCCGCGCAGGCCGCGGCCCAGGCCTATCTGCGCTCCGCCGGCGTCGCGGGCACCGTCACGGTGTCCGCCGACGGCAAGACGCTCACCGTCACCACGACGGGCTCCTACGCCACGAAGTTTCTGCCGGTGGTCGGCACCGGCTCGCTGCCGGTGACCGGACACGGCAAGGCCATCCTCCTGCACGGCGTCACCGCTCCCGAAGGACCCTGATGCACACCAGCCACTCCCCCGCCGCCGGCCCCACCCTGATCAGGGTGCTCAAGGCCGTGCTCAGCGTGCTCGTCCTGGCGAGCCTGGTCGCCGGGCTGCCCCTGCTGCTGGCCTGGGCCACTCCTGTGGTGTGGGCGACCAGCCACGACGACCTGATGCATTTGCTGGACCGGCAGGACACCGGCGCCGCGTTCCTGGTGCTTCTCGTCGCCGTCGGCTGGATCGGCTGGGCCCAGTTCACATTCTGCGCTGGACGGGAGTTGGTCGCGCAGCTGCGCGGCCGGACCTGGCACGCCCCGCGCGGACTGGGTGCCTCGCAGCGCGCGGCGGCCGCACTGATCGGCAGCATCCTGGTGCTGCTGCCCGCCAGCTCGGCTCTGGCCACCCCTGCCCACGCCGCCTCGGTCCAGGCAGCCGCCCGCTTGCCCGAGCAGGCTCAGGCGCCGCGGGCCGATGCCGATCAGGCGACCGCTGCCGCCGGCACCAGCGAGACCAGTACGTACACGGTGCGCGATGTCCGGCCGGCGGAGAGCCTGTGGAGCATCGCCGAGCGGGAGTTGGGCGACGGCGAGCGATGGCGGGACATCGCCGCGCTGAACGAGGACCGCACCATGGTCGACGGCCAGACGTTCCGGTCCAACAGCTTCCTGCAGCCAGGGTGGCGGTTGCGCCTGCCCACCGCCGCAAATCCCGGTGACACGGGTGCCGCCCGGGCAGGAGACGTCCGTACCCAGCTCGGAGACAGCAGCACCTCGCCCGCGGCCAGCGAGCAGGTGGTCATCGTGAAGCCCGGCGACTACCTGTCGAAGATTGCTCAGGAGGAGCTCGGCGACGACGCCGAGTGGCCCGAACTGTTCAAGGCCAGCAAGGGCAAGCCGCAACCGCACGGGCTGCCTGAGATCACCGACCCGGATGTGATCTACCCGGGGCAGCAGGTCACCGTGCCCGCCGCCACGCAGCCCGACCGGCACGATGCACCCCAGGAGACCGACCGGGAGAACGAGGAAAGCCGCGAGCAGCCCACTCCCCCAACCGCGGAGGAGCCCGGCGGAAAGCGAAAGCCGGGCGGAGACAACGGCGAAGCACAGGCGCCCGCCCCGAACCGTCCCACCGCTCCCGCGCCAGAGTCCCCCGCACCTGCAGAGCCGACCAGCCGGCTGACCCAGCCTGGCCAGGGCACAACGACCGCGCCGTCGCCGCGGCCCAGCGCCAGTGCCTCTGCCGCGTCGCCATCCGCTCAGCACGAGTCGGCTGAGCCTTCGACGGCGCGCCCCTCCCCCACCGCCGCATCGCCCGAAGCATCCGAGGCACCCGCATCATCGTCGGCCAGCCATCCGCTGCAGCTGCGCACCGTCCTCGGCGCCGGTGCGCTCCTTGCCGCTGCCGTCACCGGCGCACTCGCCTTGCGCAGACTGCTGCAGCGCCGACGCCGCAAGCCCGGCGAAAAGATCGCGATCGCACCCGAGACCTCCACAGCTGAGGCTCAGCTGGCCGCGGCCGCCGAGCCGACCGGCGCGGCCCGCCTCGACGTGGCCCTGCGGACCCTGGCTCACCAGGTAGCCAACGACGACGAACGGCACCTGCCGAAGTTGCGGGCCGCGCGGATCGGCGCCCGCTCCCTCGAGGCCCTGCCCGAGGATCCCACGCAGGAGCCGCAGACGCCCTTCGCCGCCGGGCAGGGCGGCTGGTGGACCCTGCCCGCCGACGCCCCACTCCTGGACGACGAGACGGCACGCAACACACCCGCCCCGTATCCGGAGCTGGTCACCGTGGGCAGCACCGAGAAAGGCGAGCTGCTGCTGCTCAACCTGGCACAGCTGCAGGCCCTGCTGCTGGACGGCAACACCGTGCACATCACCGAAGTGTGCACCTCCATCGCCCTGGAGCTCGGGATGAGCCCCTGGGCGGCGAAGGTCGAGGTCGTCACCGTCGGATTCGGCGAAGATCTCCCCCGGTTACTGCCCACCTCCCGGATCGCGCACATGCGCCAGCCCGCACACGCCCTACGGGACCTGACCGAACGGCTGCTGGAAGCCCACCAGGACCCCGAAGCCGACGCCCAGCCGTACCTCCTGTTGTGCGCGTCCATGCTGGATGCCGATGTCGCCTGGCAGTTCGCCGACCTCATCGACAAGGCCGGCCGCGTCCCCGTCACCCTGATCGCCCCGGCAAACGCGGCAGCAGCACACTTCCCCGACGCGGAGATCCTCAACGCCTCGCTCGCTGAGCCTCAGCAACTCGACCACGTCGGCGCCGACATCACCCTCCAGCGTCTGGAACACGCCGCCTACCAGCAGATCACCACAGCGCTGGCCGTCTCCGGGCAGCCAGCCGACCCGGCCGAGGGGCCCTGGCAGGAGGTGCCGGACGAGCCGGACACCAAACGAGTGCCCGAATCGCGGGCGGAGACCAACTCGGAATTGCCCGTCACCGACACGACAGAGTCTGCATCGCTGGCTACGGCGGACACGGGCGACGGCGAGGTATTCCCGGCACTGCTCGCCGCATCAACCGATCCTGCCGGTCTCCGTCTGCTGCCCGTGGCTCCGGCGGCGGCTGATGCCCATGCCAAGCCCGAGGAAGAACTCCGCACGGGCGCGATGGAACAGGCCTCGGCGACGGAGCCCTGCCGCGAAAGGGCTGCGAGGCCCTCGGCCGACGAGGGCACGGGCAACGAGGGTGAGGCGCAGGACCTGCACGCACCGGAGATCCGGGTCCTCGGTCCGGTGGAAGTGACCGGAGTCGCCACCACCGGTCACGGCCCGCGTCAGGCCCAGCTCGCCGCGCTGCTGTACTTCCGCCCCGGCCGCAGCGCCGACGTGCTGTGCGCCGACATGGACCCCAACAACCCCTGGTCCAAGGACACCCTCAACGCCCGCATGCAAGGGCTGCGCCGCGCCCTGGGCAACGACCCGTCCGGCACGCCGTATGTACCAAGGCGCCAAACCGGGGACGACCCCTACCGCATCTCCCAGAGCGTGCGGTGCGACTGGACACGGTTCACCCAGCTCGCCGAACATGCCCTGCCACAGGGTCCGGCCGGCCTTCCCGACCTGGAAAAGGCACTCGGCATGGTGCGGGGGCGCCCCTTCGGAACCCGTCCGCTGCCCTGGGCCGAGCCCTACCAGCAGGAGATGACGACCCGGATCATCGACGTCGCCCACACGGTGGCCACGTACCGCACGGCCGTTGGCCCGCATCACGACCTCACGGCAGCCCGGCAGGCCATCGCGACGGGACTTGACGTCGACGACAGCGCCGAGCTGCTCTATCGCGACTGGTTCCGCGTCGAGCACTCGGCCGGCAACAGGTCCGGACTGCACACCGCCATCACCCGGCTCCAGCAGATCAACCGCGCCTTGGACTGCTCACTGGAAATGGAGACCGAGCAGCTCATCAACGACCTGCTCAACAGCTCCGGGATGAACCAAGCCCTGTAGCAAATCGGCGCGCAACGCACGGGCCGCGCAACCGCGCGCTAGCGACTGGGGGCGACATCGCGGGCCGCGTACGCCAGGAGTTCATTGATGGCCGCCTGGTTTGGTCGCCGGTCGGCGTGTCAGCCACTCGTTCAGTGTCTCCCGCACCGTCTACTCAACCGTATGGGCGTGCTGCGCGAGATCGTCGTCGAGAGTTACCTCTCCCCCGCCCCGGGCGCGTCCGGTGATGACGATGGGTCCGTGCAGCGGGTACAGGGCAATGCCGCGCCATACGCTGGCCAGAGCCCATGCGGCGAGGTTCTCTTCGAGTCCGATCACCCGGCCCTCACCGTGGATGTGCAGGACGGCCCGCTGGTGGTGAACGGTCGACGGCTCCCGCCGAGCCGAGCTGGTCACTGATGGCCCGACGCGCATCCTCGTCTGGCAGTAAGAGCTCGGTAACGCTGGTGTTCGGATCGATGCGCAGTGCGCGCATGGGTCCCTCCTCGGCGGAACAACCGGTGCTGCCCGCTGCGTCGCGACGCGGTGCGCATGTCTGCGCAGTGATCACTGCTAGCTGCGAAATGTGCATCTGATCAGGGGTTTGCGTGATCGCGTATGGGTGGGCGCGCCTCCGGAGAGGCTGATGCGCACGATGCACATCGGGGGAAGGTCAGCGGTTGGCGATGGCGTGGTGGAGGGTGAGGGCTTGCCAGCGGCGCTCGAAGTCCTCTGCCTGCGCCGTGATGTCGGCGGCGGTGATGGTTTCGTTGTACTGGGCGGTGATCCCGCGGGCTGCGCAGTCCTGCGCGACTGTCTCGGTCGAGGGGTGGTCGCCGCGCATCCGGTGCTCGGCCCAGACACTGTAGAGGCGGAAGGGCAGGAAGTAGCGGCGCAGGGTGCTCGGGCTGACCGGACGCTGGCCGCGGCCGAGCACGCCTTTCTCGGCGAGGTAGGCGGACAGGCCCTTGTCGGTTGGTTCGCCGCCGTGCTGCTGCCGGTACTCGCGCCAGGCGAGGAAGTACCTGTCGACCTTGGACAGTGCGCTGCCCGCCCCCACGTCGCTGGTGGCCGGGTCGTCGATGCTGGCATCGATCTTCGGGCCGCGGGCCGTCTGCGCAGGCACTGCGCCCGCCAAGGCTGGCGGCTCGGCGACTGAAGGCTCCGGTTCGGCCTGCTCTTCGACGTCCGTGTCCGCCGGCGCAGAGCCTGGAGCGGAGCCCTGGAACTCCTGCCGCCACAGGGCCTGAACGCTCGCGTCCAGTACATCGGCGGAGAGCGGACGTCCATCGGCGTCGGTGATGCCGTGCCGCTCGGCCAGGTACGTGGCGAAGTGACCGGTGGCAGGGAACTGACCGTAAGCGTCGGCGTACTCGTACCAGGCCCGGTAGAGGAACTCCTCCCAGGTCTCGCCCAGATCGCTGTCGGCTGCCTCGGCGGTTTCGTCGCCTGTGGGGTCATCTGTGCCGTCGTGGGCATTGTGTTGCGTGCGCTGAGGATTCTGCGGCAAGTAGAACAGCTCGTGTTCGGTACCGAGGGTTTCCTGGGCCCCGAGCTGGTCCGCTGGGAGCGGCTCCTGGGTGCCGCTCAGTGCCGGAGTCTCCTCTGCTACCGCAAGCTGCACTCTGCTCGCGGCGGCCGGGATGGACGTCGTGGTGTCGTCACGTTGCGCACTGAGGAACAGCACAGGCGCGTCGATCCCGGCAGCGGCGAGACCGGCGGGCGCCGTCTTGGCCAGCGGAACGCCGTACTTCGCGAGCCGCAGCGGCATCAGGGCCTCGATGGGCGCCTTGCGCCGCCACGCGCGCCCGAAGCGGGCCTGGAGCCGGGCCTGGTAGATCAGCCGGTCCTGCTCCAGCTTGATGACCTGCTCGTAACTGCGCAGTTCCCACAGCTTCATCCGCCGCCACAGCCGGAACGTCGGCACCGGCGAGAGCAGCCAGCGGGTGAGCCGCACGCCCTCCATGTGCTTGTCCGCCGTGATGTCCGCGATCCGGCCGACCGCATGCCGGGCGGCCTCGACGGAGACCACGAAGAGCACCGGGATGACGGCGTGCATGCCGACGCCGAGCGGGTCGGGCCAGGCGGCGGCGCCGTTGAACGCGATCGTCGCCGCCGTCAGCAGCCACGCCGTCTGGCGCAGCAGCGGGAAGGGGATTCGGATCCAGGTCAGCAGCAGGTCGAGGGCGAGCAGCACACAGATGCCCGCGTCGATGCCGATGGGGAAGACCAGGGAGAAGTCGCCGAAGCCCTTCTGCTCGGCGAGCTCGCGCACGGCGGCGTAGGACCCGGCGAAACCGATCGCGGCGATGATCACCGCGCCGGCCACGACGACCCCGATGAGTATGCGGTGCGTGCGTGTCAGCTGCATCGCGGCCATTTACCGCTCTCCCCCGTTCCCTCAAACCGAGAAAGCATCCCACAGCTTTCCAATCGCACACCCCCGCAGGACCACCCCATGCCCATCAGAAAAGCCACCAAACCCACGAACCCCCTCCATGGCGCCGCATACGCAAACGAAAGCTTGCAACAACTCTTGCACCAGCAGTACGTCGTCATCGGCAGCGATCACGACAGCCTTCAAAACGAAAGCACCGCACTCGTGCGCAACAGGGCAAACGCCGGTTGCCCGCCAACGGCCCGCAGTCGCGGCCTGGGCACGGCGCTCCTCAAACGGTGCACCATGTATGGATCGGCGGGGGGACGCAGGTCGTCGGCGAGCAGGGGGAGCTGGACGACATCGACCCGGCCTGGTGCCCTAGCTGGCCGATCGCCTGGCAGCGCTACTTCCACCTCGCCCGCACCCACCTGGCCGGCGGAGGAACCCTGCCCGAGGAGAGTGGCCTGCTCATCCTCCAGGGCGAGGACATCGGCCACTGGGCACAGACTCAGCGCGCCGGATGGGACACCCTGGTGCCCGCGCAGCAGTGGCTGCTGCCGGGGAGCCGGTCCGCGTTGACCAACTCCAAAGCCGCCGGCTGATGCCCAGCGGCGTACAGGCGCAGGCGCCGACTTGGCAGCACGAAAGTCCGCATGCCGAGGTTGCTCTCCTTCCATTAATCCATTTGAGTGAACCCTCTCCGTGGCCTGCAACCTAACGGATCATCGCTCAGTCGCAGGCTGTGCATCCTTGCGGTCAAGAGTGCCTTCGGGCGGCGCGGCGGGGAGCAGCCTGGGGTTGAAGGGGGTTTGGCTATTTCTGCGTTCGGCGAACTGCAGGATTCCGGTGAAATGGGCCACGCATGCCTGCAGTTGATCCTTGGCATCGTCCGCGAAGAGGCCCGTAAGCTTCCAGTTCTGGCCCCACCGGGAGGATGGCAGGCGGCCGACTTGGAAGATCTCACTGCAGATTTCCTCGTTCAGAAGGGCAAGCAGGTCACGGTGATGCTGCTGGCTCAGGCCACGAACGATGCCTTCGTGGGGCGCCTGCTGCGAAAGTCGCTCCAACGCTGGCTGACCGATCAGGCCCGTAAGACAGGTCTCGTTGCCCTGGGACGCAGTCTGGAGAAAGTACTGGCGGCTGAGGAGGACTTTGAGCAGGTGCCTGCCGGGGAGGCGGGTGAGGGTCGCTGGAGACTGGCAGGCAGCGGCGCAGCCCCCTGGTCGGGGGTAGTGAGCAACTTGGTCGAGGCTGCTCGTTCGGTGCCGAACGTGAGGATTCCTCAGTGGTCCAGCGCGAAGCGGCGGGCCCCCGTTGCAGATCGCGTCTCCAAGGTCGTCCTGCTGCGTGCGGTGCTGTCCGCGGCCGGCAGTTCGCTTCTGGTGTCGCAGCTGTGCGAAGTGCTCGCTGCGCGTTTCCCGGTCGTGCTGGATCCGGTGGTCGTACCGCTCGATGCGGTTTCCGGGCCCGAGCCGGCTGCTCAGTCGCCCACACCGGAGCAGGCCGTCTTGGCGCACGAGGAAGAGGTTCAGGCCGCTGCGGACGCTGCGGCCATTGTCGGCATGCTCAGCCCTCTGGAACGGCGGATGACCCCGCTGCTTGACGACCCGGCGGGTATCCAGGAAATGATCGGCTGTGGCCGCAGTCAGGCTTATCACCATGCGAAGCGCTTGAGGGAGAAACTGGCGCAGCTCATCGGCGAGGGCGAGGACATGCGTGCGGTGGGCATGGAGGTGATCCGGTTGTGTGGTGGGCCTGCCGAGACGCTGTGAGGAGGGGCGCAGCCGGACACCTGGTGCGGTGTGCCGTCAGTCTCTGGTGTAGACCTTCTCGATCACATGACGCGGGAGGAGACCATGGGTGATCAAGTGGTGCCGCAGCGTCTTAGGGACCTGGCCCGGCAGGCGAGGGGTCCTCACGCTCTGTCCGAGGCGGGATTGCGCCTCCGGTTCGGCGCCCCGGATCAGACGGACGTCTCGGTCGGTCAGGTATGGCGGGCGCGCTGGGAGGACGTCAGCGTCTTGGTCTTGGTGCTTGCCGTCGAAACGCGCGAAGTCCACGTGGTTCCGGTGACCGTCGAACCGCCGGGTGAGGAGGGGGGTGCCCTGGTGGTGGACGGGGCAGGCACGGCATTTGGCGTCGATGCCACGGTGTGGGTGAGCCTCGCCGACCACGTCGGCCTGGGCGTTCTTGACCGAGTGGTCGATGCGTGGGGTGACGAAATCGTGGAGTGGACCGTGCAGGCCGTGCTCGGCCAGCCGGGGCCAGTGCCGGAGCGTACGCGCGGGGGCCAGGCGGTTCTTTCGACCTTTGATCCCAGTGCTGAGGTGCGGGCGGAACTCGCCGACAATCTCCGGTTCTTGCGCGGCGCGCCTCGTCTGCCGGTACAGGAGTCGGGTACGAGGACGCGCGACCTGGCGGCGCTGCTCAAGGGCCGGCTGGATCTCGCAGCGTTGATGAGAACGCTGGGATTGCCTCAGGCGGAGGTAATGAACCTTGTCCGGGGGAAGGTTCCGCTGCAGCCGGGGCAGGTCGCCGCGATCGCCGAAGTCACTGGGCTGCCCGCGCAGACGATTGCCGGCGCGGTCCAGCCTCTGCCTGTCGAGTTGGCGGTGGAAGCCGAACACCCCCGGCTGCGGGCCGTGTGGGTCCGTCGCGCAAAGGAACTACGGATGAGCGAGGCCGAGGCCCGCGTCTCGGGCAGCTACGACGCGTTCACTCTCGCAGCGCGGGAGACTGGCGGAACCACCGACTGGGGAGCGCGGCTGCGCCAGTGCATCCTCGGCCGGGAAAGCACTGCGGAGGGCCGGTGATCCGGGGCCGCTTCAGGGCGGAGGCGCCTCTGCAGGCTGAAGCGATGCTCGCGGTCCTAGAGCGGTGGCGTCCCGGCTCACTGGCCAGACTGCGTGCCGAGCCGCTGGCCGAGCTAGACCGCTGGGACGAAGTACAGGTGTCCTTGACGCCCGAGAGCGGCGACGGCGATCGATGCTCGGTCGCCGGGAGTTACCAGCACCAGACGGTGCCGCCGACGCTCTTCGTGGGCGCGGCACGGTCAACCCGCCGCCGCAGCTTCACAGCCTTACACGAGCTGGGACATCACCTGCAGAAGACCGATGAAGTCCTGGGCGGCAACACCTTCGACTGGCAGGACTCCGAAGCCTTTGAGGAGGCGGCCTGTGACGCGTTTGCCGCCCGCGTCCTGGTCCCCGAGGAGTACATCGGGAACACCATGCGTCGCAGCGGCCCCACCGCGACGGACGTGGTGGAGATGTTCCACGCCTCGCAGGCATCCCGGGAAGCATGCTGCGTGCGGGCCTCGGAGTATCTGCCCGGCGGAGGTGCCGTCGTACTGCTGGACGCGGCGGGCCGGGTCCTGTTCGCCGCATCGCCCGGTCTGATCCCTCCTGCCCGAGGCAGCGATCAGTCCACGACGCCGCTGATCGCCGCAGCACTGCAGACCCGGAGCACCCACGCACGGGACGCCACCTACGTACTGCAGCGCTCCGGCGACCGCAGCGATCTGCTGTACGGGCAGGCCGCGTGGTTCGACGAGAACTATCTGGTCGCGGTGCTCGCCAAAGACAACGTGGCCTGGCGCAAGCTGACCGCTGCACGCCCGGGCTCGGGCCGTTCCCTCTTCCGCTCTTGGTGGACCTGCGAGACCTGCCAGGAGACGTTTCAGGTCTTCGAGTCGGTCTGCCCCGACTGTGGCGAGCCGCGCTGCGCGGAGGGTCACTGCGGTTGTGCGGTAGCTCGCACGCAGCGGGACCGCACGTGCGACCAGTGTTTCCTGCTCCTGGCCCCCGTACGGTTCGACGGAGCCAGCTCGACCTGCCGCGACTGCTTCTGACCAGGCATCAGGCGTGCCCGGAGAGAACACAGAGGCGGCAGACCGGACGATCTCACCGGTGTGACGTCAGAGAAGGGTGAGCCGCCAGAAGGCGGCGGCTCCCGCCCGGCCAATCCGAGCGGCGACAGCGGCGCCAAGTGCCGAGACCCGAACGGAGACGGCCATGGGACATACCGAGACCATCCTCAACGAGGTGCGCAGCCAGATCGACGCCCAGCCCGAACCCCTGAAAGAGGCCCGCGTCCGTCTCGAGCTGGCCCGCTCCATCGCCGACACCTTTCACGGCGCGCGGTATACCTACCGAAGCGGGTCGCTGGCCCAGCACACCTTCATCCACCCGGTCGGCGATGGCGACGGCGGCCTCGTCCTCGACCGGCGTTTCTATCCCGAACTCGGCCCGGACGGTGGCGGGCAGACGCCCGCGAAGATCGCCGCCGAGCTGTGTGCCTTGCTTGGGCCAGCGGTGCGCGAGGTCTACCCCGGCGCCCGCTGCGGGACCTCCAAGCGCGGGCCGAAGATCTCCTTTGCGCGGCCGGTGAACGGGCAGGACCCGACGGTGGATCTGGTCGTCGCGCTGACCCGGAAGGAGGGTTCCGGCCTGTGGATACCCAACCTGCACACCAACCGGTGGGAAGCCTCCGACCCAGAGAAGCACGTGGAACTGTTCACCTCGGGAAGCGAGTCGCACAAGCGCACCCGCCGGCGCGTGGTGCGCCTGCTGAAGGCGTGGAACAAGCAGTGGGACGAGCCGGGGTTCTCCTCACACAATCTCACTGTGTGGGCCTGGGAGTTCATCGAGCCGGGCATGGGGATGGCCGTCGCGCTCAGCACCGTGCTCACGCAGGCTGCTGCCCGGGTGCGCGCCGGTGACGCCACCCCTGACCCGGCCGGAGTGTCACCGAACGTGCGCCTGCTCATCGGCCGCTCCCAAGCGGAGAAGCGGCTGCGGATGGCCGCCGAAGCACTGACCGAGGCACTGGAGCACGACGATGACCGCGAGGCGGTCCTGACGGCGCTGTCCCGCGTCTTCCGCCACTACGTGCAGGCCCCGGCCGCGAGCGGCCTGGCGGGCAAGGCCGCCCTTCTGCGCGGGGCTGCTCCGGTGTCGACCGCCATGCTGGGCCTGGCAGGCCCGGCGGCCGCGGTGCCCGCCACCCGGGCCTACGGCGACCAGGAGTACGGCAAGTGACGCAACGGCCGGCCTGGCGCATGCCGGCCTGGTACACCAGGCCGGCCTCCCGCATTCTCTTCCAGCGGCAGCTCGCCGCCTGTGCCCAGCAGCACGTCCGGGCAGTTAAGCCGCCGCAAAGGTACCGGGGCGGCTTCGCGCTCCGCGTCCGACTGCACGTGGAGGATCTGCCTGCGCAAATCGTCACGATCGTGTTCGGCCGCGCAGTGCCCGAAGTGCCGCACGTCTACACGGACGGGCCGGCAGAGTCACCGCATCGCTACGCCGACGGCTCCTTGTGCATGTGGTACCCCTATGATCCCGTCGAACGGCGCTGGACCCTGAAGAACGGGCCGGCAGCGCTTTTGGGGCTGGTGGTGGCGCACCTGCTACGCGAAGAATGGTGGCGGCTCACCGGCGAGTGGCCTGGGCAGGAAGCGCCGCACGGGCCGCACGCCCCGTAACAGCTCGAGGGAGGAGACCGGTTGACCCCCTCTCCCGCGCCGGCACCGGCCTCCGCTGTCAGTGCCCTGACGGCTACGGTCCTGTCCGGGGTCGTCCTCGCGGCTCTGATCACGGCCGCCATCACCATCTGGCAGGCCCGACGTAAGTCGCGAGAAGAAGAACGCAACCGGCTGTCCACCGCCTTCGCCGATGCGTTCGCCGCCTACAGCGCTTACAACGAACTCCCCTACGCCATACGTCGACGGCGCCGCGACCAAGCGGCCGAGGAACGGATCCGGATCTCCGAAAGCCTGCGCGACATCCAGGCCAAGCTCGCCTATCACCAGGCCTGGACAGCCGTCGAGTCCGAGATAGTCGGGGCAGCCTACGCCGAGCTCCTGCAGCGCATGCGGCAGACCGCGGGCAAGGCCATGCACGACGCATGGCGGGCCCCGCCCATCACCTCCGACGACGCCATGAACATTCCCCCGACCGTGATCGACCTCAGTTCGCTGAAACCGTACGAACAGGCCTACCTCAAGGCGGTGCGAACGCACCTCGACTCCCTCACCCCCTGGCGCAGGCGTTGACCTTCCGGCATGCCCAGGCGGCTTTGAGCACGCCGGGGCTCAGGCGCCGATCAGTGCAGTAGGGCTTGTGCAAGGGCGGCGTGCACTTGTTCATGCCGAGGGGCCGAGAGGGCCGCTGGGTGTCGAGATATCAGTAAGGCATGCGCAGAGCACCACGCTCTCCTGCGTCTGCAGCATCTGCCGCATCGCGTCAGTCGTCGGCAGAAGGGTCCCGGTGCGGATGATGGCCAGCTGTCCCTCATCGGCAGTGAAATGGTACAGCCCCTCAAAAGCACGCGACTTGACCCCAAACAGCCTTCCACCGGTGGCTGGCTTCCTCGCGGGCGTGGGAGCCAGCGCGTGTGCTGCGGCCGTTTACCACAGCACGCCGCTGGCCTTCCATAGCGCCCACTGCTTGGCCCACTCCGAGCCTTTTCGTGCGCGGAAGCGCCTGATGCGTGCCCGCCACTCCGGGTCGGCGGCCGACAGGGCGTCCTCGGCCTCGTACAGCGCCTCGCTCTGCGGTGTGCGCTCCCACTGCTCGTCGCGGAGGTAACGGACGGCCTCGCGGAAGGCCTCGCCCGGGGTCGTGGCCTCGTCCTTGAGGTGGGCGTGGAGGACGGCGGTGAATACCGGGCAGACCGCGTCCGAGAGCGGCCACAGGGTCGAGACGACGGCACGCACCCCGCGGGCGATGAGGGCTGTGTCGAGGGTGCGGACGCGCGGAAGGGCCGGCCGGGTCAGGGTGTGGGTGCCGGAGTCGCAGGTGGCGAGGATCGCGAGGCGAACTGTGTCGAAGTCGCCGTCTTTGAGTATCCGGCCAAGGGTGAGCCGCCCCCCGTAGGTGTCCGGCTCCTGTCCGCGCTCTCCGTCGGGGCCTTCCGTCGCCGGGAGCCGGGGGGAGAGCCTGATACCGGTCGCGTACGCGTCGGCGTGGACATCGCCGTGTCCGGATACATGGAGCACGTCGGCGGTGCGACCTTGCCGGAACAGCTCGGCGGGGACGGCGCGTCCGTCCGTGTACGAGGTGAGCGTGTCCCCGTAGAGCCGTCTGAGTACCCGCGCTTCCCTGGGCAGTGCGGGTAGGTCGTTCTCGTCCGCGTGGGCGAGGAAGGCGGGGCCGCCCGGGAGCAGGAGCGGGCGGTGTTCCAGTGCGGCCAGGGCGGCCAGCGACGGCGCGTACGTCACGTCAAAGCAGTCGCCCAGGAGAAGGTCGGGCCCCAGGGAGGGCACGGGCACGGCGTGGAGCGGCAGCAGCGAGAACAGGCCCGAGGGGCACAGAACCGCACGGCGTACTCCTTCCTCCCGCAGGGCGGCGGTGATGGTCTCGGCGAACGGGGCCAAGAGCCCGTCAAGGAGGCGTCGCAGGTCCTCTGGTTGGTCGGAGCGCACCCAGCGGACGGTGAGGTCCGCGAACTTCTCGAGGTCGATGCCGTGGATCGGTCGCAGGTGGGTGCGGGCGTGGCCCGCGTCCGTACGGGCCCATAGGACGGCAGGTCCTTCGGGGCCGGTCAGCACGTGGACGAAGGCGCGGTCGTCGCCGCCGAGGACGGCGAGCTCGTCCGCGAGCCGGTCCGGGACGAGGCCGGTGGAAAGGTCCTGTGCGCGAGCCGCCAGGCCGGCCAGCCATAGCTGATGCCGGAGCCGGGCAGGCACGGGCCTGCGGGTGCGGCGCAGCTCGGCTCGCTCCACCCGCAGCTTCTCCAGGTGGCGCAGGGCCTTGAGCCGGGGTCGCGGAATGCGGTTGGGCAGGAGGAGGTCCAGGGTCTCGCCGAGATCCTGGGAGCGGAGACGCTCCACGCGGCGGAACACGGCCACCGCGTCGGCGCGTGGGGGCAGCAGGCGGGTGAAGTCCACGGACCGGTGGGCGGCGAGGGCATCGTCCAGCGCTTGACGGGCCACGACCAGTTCCGCCTCCGGCACCTGCAGCAGAAGGGTGCGGCGCACGTCCGGTGCCGTGTCCTCGTCGGCCAAGTGAAGGACGTCGAGGCGGGCGCAGCCGGAGCGGACGACGAGCGCGAGCTGTGCGGTGTCCCAGGGCTCGGCGAGGTCGTAGGTGAAGGTGAAGGACACGGGCGCCTGAGCGGGGCGTCGGCGTTCCCCCCGCTGCAGGCGCGGCGGCGGGAAGGTGGCGATGAAGGCGGCGAATTGCTCTTGGTGCAGGGTGAAGGACACCAGGTGTTCCAGGGCACGGGTGTCGCGTGGTTGCCAGATGGCGAAGCGTTCGTCGGGGGTCGTGACCGTCGCGTACCACCACGGGAGGGTGCCGAGGGTGCGGCGACCTTGGTCCTCGCCGCTGAGTAGCAGGTTGTGGCTCATCCAGGCTGGCGCCTTGGGATATCTGTGGCCGTCCTGGCCGTGCCAGGGCGCGCCGGGCTGGCTGGCTCCCAGGGACGGCACGGTCGGTGGTTCGGGTTCCGAGCGGGAGAGTGCGGAGAACAGTCCGGTCAGCGCTCGGTCGGCGGCCGGATGAGGGTCCGGCATCGACAGCCGGTCGGCAGGCCCCCAGGGAGTGGCGGCGTCAGGCACCTCACCGCGCTGCTTGAGCCAGGAGTTGAGCAGTTCATCCCGGCGGGCGGACAGCACTGGACGCAGCAGTGCCGGGGAGGGGCGGCGACGCACATGGTCCAGGAGTTGCCGGGTGGTGTGCGTGAGGTCGAGGGAGCTGGGTCGCCGGCCGGTGCCGTATGCCGTGAGGCGGTTCGTCAGGTTGTTGATTTGGGTAGTGCTCCAGGCCTCGGTGGCCCGCAGCGCCACGGTGAGCGCCAGGAGGGCCCCCAGCGGCACGGAGGTTTCGTCGCGCCAGTCCGGCCAGCGCCGTGCGACCTCGCCCAGGACCGGATCTTCATCTGTCGCCCCGGCTACACCGGTGTATGCCTCATCCGGGTACACCCGCGATACTCCCGGTTCTTCTGCCGCACGGCGGCGCTGGATGCTGATGATCGTCGACCCCGGTCATGCCCCACCGCAAGGGCCTCCACCCGGTGCCAACAGGAGAGACCTGAACGGAACCGACGTAGAGGCGTGAGCACCTCGGTGCCGAGCTCGCGTCACGCCTGGGACGCAGGTTCACCGGCAGGAACTTCGCCAGCACTCCTACGGGAGACCCCCCTGCCGCAGGTCACACAGATCTACTACGATCTTCACACTATCCGCCCTGATAGTGAGACTCGGTGATGCTCCCTCGCCGAGGTTCGAAGCACTCTCCAAAAGACTTGAATGGTCGCACCCATGAGCCCCCACCCTCTCTGCATCGGCCCCCCGAACTGGCATGGTGGGAAAGCATGGTGATAATACGGTGGTCGACTTGGGCAAGGCGGGCATTACCCCACAATCAGGCTGCTTGAAGGCCCTGCGACCGGGTTCAGCAAACAGGACATGGAAAGGCGCGGTGAACGTCGGTGGCGGCAGCCAACGGAGCGGCATCCCCCCAACCGAAGCCAGCACCCAAGCCCGCACCGCCCAGAGTCCAGCGATGGCACCAGACTCGCACCTCGCCCTTCCCCTGGGAGCAGGACGCTCTCGACCACATCAAGCGGCTCATGCCGCAGACTGAGCCCTACCGTGCCTGGGCCACGTTCTCTTTCACCGCGTCCTCCGGGCGTGTCAATGAGTGCGACCTGTTCATTGCCGTCCCGCGTGGCCTATTCCTGGTGGAGCTCAAGGCCCACCCCGGACGCCTCGTCAACAACGGCTCCACCTGGTCGTTCCGGGGCAGCGACAAGCTCCGCACGATATCCAACCCCCTGCATCTGACCGACCTCAAGTCCAAGGAGCTCAAGGGACAGCTGGAGTGGGCGGCCCGTAAGCTCTACCCGCGCTTGCGCATCCCGCGCGTCGAGCCTGCCGTCTTCCTCTCTGACCCCGGGCTGGTCAGCCAGCTCGACGAGGTCCAGCGCATCCGTGTCTACGGTCGCGACGGCAGCGCCAGCGGCCTGCCCAGCATCTGGCAGGATCTGCTCAACGCGCCCCCGCAGCGGGAGGAGCAGCGCGTCACCGCGGAGTTCGCGCGTCACCTCGACGAGCTGATGCGCAAGATCGGTGTCCGGGCCTCCACCGCGCACCTTGATTTTGGTGATTGGCGCCTGGCGCCGCGCCTTTTGGATGCCGGCGACGGCTGGGAGGACCGCCTCGCCAAGCGCGAGGGCCTGGTTCACGAGGAGGGCCGGGTCCGTGTCTACTTGGTAGAGCTGCAAGCCACCGAGGCGGCCCGTCGCTCCACCGAGCGCGCCGCGCTGCGC
The DNA here is from genome assembly GCF_042730885.1 of Streptomyces sp. NPDC059909. Taxonomy (NCBI): domain Bacteria; kingdom Bacillati; phylum Actinomycetota; class Actinomycetes; order Kitasatosporales; family Streptomycetaceae; genus Streptomyces; species Streptomyces sp. NPDC059909. Next base: position 19,420 of record NZ_JBHWKX010000033.1, on the reverse strand, counting down.
GAGTACCAGGTCCTTCAGGGCATCGCGCACCCTGGCATTGCCCAGGCCGTCGACTTCCGCGGGCACCAGGGCGGACCGGCCATCCTCTTCCGGCACCGCCACGACGACCTGCGGCTGGACGACTACCTCGCCGCACACGGCGCCCGGCTCACCGACGAGACCCGGCGCAACATGGTCCGCCAGCTCGCGGATGCGCTGCGCTACGCCCACCGTCGCAGCCTCTACCACCGTGCGTTGGCCGCCCGATCGATCTATGTCACCGCGCGGCCGGATGGCGAGCAGCCGGTTCTGCGGATCACCGACTGGCAGAGCGCCGCGCGCGACTTCGAAGCCACCTCGCTCAGATCGCTGGGCAACAGTCCGCTCGGCGGGGAGCACATCCAGGACACGGCCGAGGTGTACCTTGCCCCGGGCTTCGACGAGGAGTATGCCGACCCCGTTGAACTCGACGTCTTCGGCCTGGGCGCGGTCGCCTACCTCATTCTCACCGGCACCGCCCCCGCCGCCCGGCGCAGCGCGCTGATGGCCCGGCTGGGTGCCGACGGCGGCCTGCACCCGTACGCAGTCAGCGACAGCATCGCTGCTTCCCTGGACGAACTCGTCTACCAGGCCACCCGCGGCGACGCCGCCGACCGTCTGGCATCCGTCGATGCCTTCCTCAAGCAGCTCGACGCAGCTGAGCAGGACGTCAACTCCCAGGCAGCCACAGTCGAGACCGACCCGCTCACCGCCACTCCCGGCCAGGCCCTCGACGCCGAGTGGACCGTCGTGCGGGTACTGGGCAGTGGCGCGACGGCCCGCGCCCTGCTCGTGCAGGGCGACCCCGAGATCGGAGCAGGGGCACCGCAGCCCCGCGTGCTCAAGGTCTCCCTGGATGCCGAGAAGGACGCCCGGCTGCATGCCGAGGCAGCGGCACTCAAGCAGGTCGGTGGCGGCCGCATCGTCCGGCTGCTCGACGGTCCGCGAACGCTGGGCGGGCGGACCGTCCTGGAGTTGGAGTACGCCGGCGAGCAGTCGCTCGCCCAGCGCCTGCGCGGCCAGGGCCGCCTCACCTACGACGACCTGGAGAGCTTCGGCGAGGACCTCTTCAAGGCTCTGGAGGAGCTCACCGCCAAGGGCGTCCGCCACCGCGACATCAAACCCGACAACCTTGGTGTCCAGCGCGGCGCGGACGGCCGCGAGCACCTGATGCTGTTCGACTTCTCCCTGGCCGACGTCCCCGACCGCGACCTCAAGGCGGGCACGAAGGGCTATCTGGACCCCTTCCTCGACCACGGACACCGCCGCGAGTACGACGACTACGCCGAGCACTACGCCGCCGCCGTCGCTCTGCATGAGATGGCCAGCGGCGAGCGCCCCGTCTGGGGCGACGGTACCGGCGACCCGCGCACGACCAGCGACGAGCACCCGGCACTGGCCGAGGACCTGTTCGAGCCCGGCCTGCGCGAGGGTCTGACCGGATTCTTTTCCCGCGCCCTGCACCGCGATATCGCCCGCCGCTTCGACTCCCTCAAGCAGATGAGCGCGGCCTGGCGGGAGCTGTTCACCCATGCTGACGCCGTACCGCCCGCCACCACCCCTGCCACGGCCACAACGGACGCCGACACCCTGCAGGAGATCCGGGACGCGGCGGCACTGGCGGCCGAAGGGAAGACAGAGCTGATCGCCGCCGGACTGTCCCCGCGGGCTGTCGCCGTCGCCGCCGGCCTGGGCGCAAGCACGGTCGGCGAACTGGTGGCCGTGCCGCTGCACCGTTTCTCCCAGGCTCGGGGCGCGGGTGTACTCATCCGCAACGAGCTGAAGCGTCGGCATAAGCAGTGGACGGCGGCGCTGCGCCGCAAAGCCACACCAGAGGCGGCACGAGCAGCGGCGCGGCAGACAGGCATGGCCTCCAAGGCCGCGAGCCTGTCCGGGAAGTCGGCCGCTGCGACCTCCGAGACGGACGCGCAGGTCGTCGACCAGATGACCGCCCGCGGGTCCGTCGACCAGCTCGCCTCACTGCTCGCCCCCGGCCCTACCCGCGCCAACTCCAACAAGTCTGAGGTGCTGCGCGCGACCCTCGGCCTGCCGGGCGAGGGCCCCGAGCCTGAGCCGTGGGAGGGAAAGCTGCCGCCCTGGCCCACCCAGGTCGCCATCGCTGGCGCCCTGAAAACCGCGCAGCCCACCGTCTCGCGGCACCACGTCGCCGCCATCAAGGAGTGGGCGGCGACCGGGTGGTTGCAGCACATACGCGACGAGCTCGTCGCCGTCCTAGACGCGGGCGGCCGCGTGATGACCGCCCAGGAACTCGCCGTCGAACTCCGCGTCAGACACGGCGCCGGTGCCGACACCCCGGGGCGGACCCTGGCCAAGGCGCTCGCCGTCGTCCGCGCCGCCGTGGAGGCCGAAGCCCTTCCCGACGGCCGGGACGAGGAACACCAGCCGCGGCTGGCCGTGCTGCGCCGCGGCGAGCGAGTCCTCATCGCCCTGGAGTCACTCCCCGGGTCGGACGCACCCAGCGCCCCCGACCTGGCCGACTACGCCGCCAGGCTGGGCGCGAAGGCCGACGAACTGGCGGCCTCCGACCCCCTGCCGGGCCGTGCCTCGGTCGTGCGCGACCTGCGCGCCGTCCCCACTCCTGAGGGCATGGCGCCGCTCGCCGAGACCCGCCTGGTCGCCCTGGCGGCGGCGGTCGCGTCGAAGGCGGCGGCGTCGCCCAGGCTGGAGCTCTATCCACGCGACCTCGCCCTGGACCGGGCACTGCGTATCTCCCAGGCCCCGGCGGGCGTCCGGCGCGACTTGGGCATCACGGTCGAGGACCTGCTCGCCAAGGTCCGCTACCGCTTCCCCGAGCTGGATTTCGGCGCGCCCACCCACGTCACGGTCGAGGACGCACTGAAGAAGGCGGACTTCCCGCTGGAGTACGACACCGCCGCGCACTGCTTCCGGCCGCCCGCACCCTCGGTGAACGGAACCCAGCTGCGCAGCGGGACGTCCACGGGCACGGTGACCGCCGCCGGCGGCGCCGCGCTCGGTGCGGCAGCGGCCGGACGCGACCCCGACGCACTGCTGGCGGGAAAGCTGCGAGGTGCGGTCGAGCGCGGCGGCTTCGTGGCCCTGAACGTGCACCTCAAGTACCTCGCGGGCACGTCGGAAGTAGTAGCCGGGGCCTTCCCGGTAGTACCGGTGAACCTCGCCCAGGTGTTCCTGGCGGAGTTCCGGGCACTCGCGGGCGAACGCGGGACGGACTGGACGAAGGTGCTCGGCGCGGACACCACCTTCACGCGCTCGGGCGAGCTGCCCGGCGGCCTGCGCTCGTACGTCTCGCGGGTGTGGCCCCGCGTCGGCGAGCGGATCGCGGAGACCGCGCGAGGGCGGCAGGGCGAAGTGGTGTTCATACACGCAGCCGGCCTGCTGGCGCGGTACTGGGAGGCGGGCGGACGCGACATCCTCGTCAACCTGCAAAACGCCGCTCGCCGGGGCGGGGCGAGCCCGCACGGCCTGTGGCTGCTGTGCCCGTCGGAGTCCCCACGCGGAGCCTCCCACCTCGACCGACGCACCGTGGAAGTCCTAGGGGAAGCCGAGCGGGTGGTGCTGGAGCGATCGTTCCTCGACACCTTGAGGGCGGCTGCGGCGGAACCGCTGGTCGGCTGAGCGACCACCACCCGGGGGGTTGGTGTTGCTGCCGTGGTCAATGGAGACGAAGAGGGGCGGGCAAGTGGCTGGGCGTAGCGTGAACCAAACTGAGCTGCTGAAGGACCTGCGCAAGCAGGTGAAGACGCTTGAGGACGACCTGCGGGCGCGTAGCGAGGCCGTGACGGAATACAAGGCCAAGCTGGAGGCCGAGTACACGCAAGCGCGCGAGGCCAAGCGCACGGGCGCGACGTACGAGACGTGGCGGGAAGAACGGATCACACAGGTCGCGGCAGCGTGGGTGCTGGCATGCGTGTTCGTCCGTTTCTGCGAGGACAACCGGTTGATCGCCGACCCGTTCCTGGCTGGCCCGGGCGAGCGCCTGAAGGACGCCGAAGACCGCGACACAGAGTTCTTCCGGCTGAACCCGGAGAAGAACGACCGCGACTGGCTGGTGCACTCATTCGAGTCGCTGGCTGCAACCAACCCGGCGGTGGCCGGACTGTTCGACCGCGCACACAACCCGCTGTGGGAGCTTGCGCCGTCATATGAGGCGGCGAGCGCGCTGCTGAAGTTTTGGCGGCGGCGTGGGCCGGACGGTGAAATCGTGCACAACTTCACCGACGAGCCGGTCGTGGGCCAGGACGGCGTCGTCGAGCATGAGGGGTGGAGCACGCGGTTCCTGGGGGACCTGTATCAGGACTTGAGCGAGCACGCGCGGAAGACGTACGCGCTGCTGCAGACGCCGGAGTTCGTGGAGGAGTTCATCCTCGACCTGACGCTGGAGCCAGCGGTTCGGGAGTTCGGGCTTGAGCCAGAGACGGTCATCGGCGAGGACGGCGAGATACGCAAGGGTCTGCGAACGATCGACCCGGCATGCGGGTCGGGGCACTTCCTGCTGGGCACGTTCAAGCGACTGCTCGTGAAGTGGAAACAGGCCGAGCCTGGCACCGACGTCTGGGAGCTGATCCGGCGCACGTCGGATTCGGTGCACGGCTGCGACAAAAACCCGTTCGCGGTATCGATCGCCCGCTTCCGGCTGCTGATCGCAGCGCTGCAGGCAGGCAAAGCGAAGCGGCTCGACCAGGCTCCGTCCTTCCCGATCAACGTGGCGGCGGGTGACTCGCTGCTGCACGGACGGGGCGCGGCGGGCATCCAGGGAGACCTGCTATCAGACGGCGAGGCGTTCGCCTACAGGACAGAAGACGTCAAGGAATACGTGAACCGGTGCGATCTGCTGGGCGTGTCGACCTACCACGTGGTCGTGGGGAACCCGCCGTACATCACGGTGAAGGACAAGCAGGAGAACGAGAACTACCGGGCGTATAGATCATGTTCAGGCAAGTATGCTCTCTCGGTGCCGTTCGTTGAACGATTGTTCCAGCTTGCGATTCGGGCCGGTGGATCAGATCGGGCGGCGGGTCATGTCGGGCAGATAACAGCGAACTCGTTCATGAAGCGCGAGTTCGGAAAGAAGCTGATTGAGGAGTTCTTCGTCAGCGAACGGGTTGGCGTTCACCTGACCCACATCGTAGACACCTCAGGCGCATACATTCCGGGACACGGAACGCCTACAGTGATCCTGGTTGGACGCAATCACTTCCCGCGAAGGAGTGAGCCGGTTCGGGCGGTGCTGGGTGTGCGCGGCGAGCCGTCGCAGCCAGAAAACGCGGCCCAAGGGCTGGTGTGGCGAGCGATTGTTGAACAGGTGGGAAAGCCGGGGAGTGACTCGGACTGGGTGTCGGTTGAGGATGCTGAGCGCGTCCGCTTCGCCAGCCACCCGTGGTCCGTGAGCGGTGGTGGAGCCGCTGAACTGACAGAAGTATTGAATTCTGAGACGCGCCCGCTAAATTCAATAGCGAAGCGCCTGGGCGTCTTCGGCATGACGAATGCAGACGATGTGATGCTGGCTCCGAGGTTGGCTTGGACTCGTCGTATCGGAGACACGACATCAATTCGAAAGCTCCTGCTCGGAGATGAAATTCGTGATTGGATCGAAAGCGGCGACACCTACGGTTTCTTTCCTTATAGCGATGCACTCAAGTTGATCGGTATTGAGCAGACCGGACTGGCTCAACGTTGGCTATGGCCTTGCCGTACCACAATGGGGAACCGGGCAACTTTCTCAAAGGGGACATATTTCAGTGACGGGCGTCCCTGGTACGAATGGCATCAGCTCACGTCCGATCCAGGAGGGCATCCTTGGTTCATTACCTACGCGTTTGTGGCGACGCACAACCACTTTGTGCTGGACCGGGGTGGGAAAGTCTTCAAGCAGTCCGCGCCGGTGATCAAGTTGCCGGAGGGAGCCGGAGAAGATGAGCATCTGAAGCTGTTGGCGGTGCTCAACTCGTCGACGGCGTGCTTCTGGTTGAAGCAGGTGTGTCACAACAAGGGCAGCGGCGCAGATAGCAAGGGCGCGCGGACCACGGCTGTGCCTTGGGAGGACTTCTATGAGTTCACCGGGACCAAGCTTCAGGAGTTCCCGCTCCCTGCCAGGCTTCCCCTCGTGCTCGGTCGCGCCCTAGACGTCGCCGCCCAGGAACTTGCCACGCATGAGCCTTCCGCTGTCTCTGCGGGTGATGCCATCCCTACCCGTGACCGCCTTGACGCCGCCCGCGCGGCCTACACCGCCACCCGTGAGCGCATGATTGCGCTGCAGGAGGAGCTCGACTGGGAGGTCTATGGTGCTTACGGCCTGGTCCAGTTGAACGGGACAAACGGTCAGCGTTTCACTGTCCCTGACCTCGACGCCCTCCCGCCCGTCAAGCTGGGTGAGCGTGCGTTCGAGATCGTCCTCGCGCGCAAGGTCGCCGCGGGACAGGCGGAGTCTGCGTGGTTTAGCCGTCATCACTCGACGCCGACGACGGAAATCCCCACCGGCTGGCCCGCTTGGTACCGCGCCATCATTCAGCACCGCATCGACGTGATCGAGAAGCGCCAAGACATTGGACTGATTGAGCGGCCGGAGTGCAAGCGTCGCTGGGCGTCCGAGCCGTGGGAGAAGCGAGAGAAGGAAGCCCTCCGTACCTGGTTGCTCGAGCGCGCTGAGGATCGCCGCCTGTGGTTCGCGCTTCGCGACGGTTTCGAGCAGCCTCTTCCGCACACGATTAGCCAGCTTGCCGATGAGCTCGCCAAGCTCGACCCCGACGTGTCAGCCGTCGCCGCGCTCTATGCCGCCGACCATCTCGGCAAGCGTGACCTGCCGCTCGAAGCGGTCTTGGCCGAGGTGCTCGACTCCGAGCACGTCCCCTATCTTGCTGCTCTCCGCTACAAGGACACCGGCCTGCGCAAGCGCGCCCAGTGGGAGGAGGTCTGGGACCTCCAGCGCGAGGAGGACGCGACCGGCGAGCGTCTGAACATCCCGGTCCCGCCGAAGTACTCCTCCGCCGACTTCGCCAAGACCTCGTACTGGTCCAATCGCGGCAAGCTCGACGTCCCCAAGGAGCGGTTTGTCTCCTACCCGGGCGCCAACCCCGATGCCGACCCCACTCTGCTGCTCGGCTGGGCCGGCTGGGACCACCGCGACCAGGCCCAGGCCTTGGTGAACCTCGTCAAGGACCGCGCCTCCCAGCTGAGCTGGGACAACGACCGAATAGCGCCGCTGCTCGCGGGGCTGGCCGAGCTGATGCCGTGGGTGCGCCAGTGGTTCGGCACCGACGATCAGGAGTGGGGCGGCAACGCCGCCGAGGAGTTCGGGACGTTCCTGGACACCGAGCGCACCAAGCGCGGGCTGACCGCCGAGCAGCTCGCGGCCTGGCGTCCCGCGCCGAAGATCCGGGGCCGCAAGGCCGCCGCCCCGCGTAGCCCGAAGAAGATCGACACCTCCGCCGCCGACACGCAGACGGCCTGAGCGGGAAGAGGGAGACCACCGCCCATGAGTTCCTCCAGCGACGCCCTCTACCTGAAGGACGTCCTCAACCTGCCCCAGTCCGTCCTCGCGGGCGACTTCAAGGTGGAGCTGTCCGGCGGCTTTAGCGAATCCGGGCAGCGGGTACGCGAATACGTCGTCACCGACCAGCTCGAGCAGGCGTTTCGCAAGTCCCTCGGCATCGTCAAGGCGGCAGTCCGCGACAACACTTCGCACGCCGCCTATCTGCACGGCTCCTTCGGCTCCGGAAAGAGCCACTTCCTGACCGTCCTGCACGCGATCCTCAACGACAGTACGGCAGTCGCCCGCGACAAGCCGAAACTGCAGGCGGTCATCGCCGAACACGCCGACTGGCTGGTCCAGCAGGGGACGAAGAAGCGGTTCTTGATGGTGCCGTACCACCTGGTCGGCGCGGCGTCGCTGGATTCGGCACTGCTCGGTGGTTACGTCGCCGCCGTCCGGCGGCTGCACCCGGGCGCGCCCGTGCCGCCCGTCTACCGCGCGGACGCCGCGCTGGCGGATGCCCGCCGGCAGCGCGACTTCCTCGCGGACGACGGGAAGTTCATCCAGTGGCTCGGCGACCCCTCCGGCCCGGACGCCGCTACCCAGGGCAACGCGAGCGACGGCGACGACCTCGAGGACTTGGACGTACTCGACGCCCCCGCCTCCGGCTGGACGTCTGCCAGCCTGGACGCCGCCTTCGCCGCCGCTCCCGGCGACGAGCTGCGCAATGCGCTGATCTCCGCGCTGATCTCGGACTCTGGTCCGATGGCGTCCTACGCCCGCGGCGCGCAGGGCGACAAGAACGCGTTCCTTCCTTTGGAGAACGGCCTCGCCGTCATCAGCCGGCATGCGCAAAGCCTCGGCTATGACGGGCTGGTCCTCTTCCTGGATGAGCTGATCCTGTGGCTGCAGGCGCACCTCACCGAGAAGGCGATGGTCAATGACGAGGTCAGCAAGCTCGTCAAGCTGATCGAGTCGGGTGACACCGACCGGCCGGTCCCGATCGTGTCGTTCATCTCCCGGCAGCGCGACCTGTCGCAGCTGGTCGGCTCCGATGTGGTCGGCGCGGATGTGAAGAACCTCGAGCAGCAGGTCGGCTACCTCGCGGGCCGCTTCGACGTCGTGAGCCTGGAGGACCGCAACCTCCCCGCGATCATCAAGGAGCGCGTTCTCCAGCCCAAGGACGACGCTGCTCGCGCCGCCCTCGGCAGCGCCTTCGCCACGGTCGAGTCGTCCGACGCCGCAGTCCGCGAGGTGCTGCTGGATGCAGCCGGGGCGACCCGCGCGGACTGGGCGGACTTCAAGGAGCTCTACCCGCTCTCCCCCGTCCTCCTGAACACCCTGGTCGCCCTCTCCGGGGCGTTGCAGCGCGAGCGCACCGGTCTGAAGCTCATCCAGGAAATGCTCTACCGCCGCCGCGAGGACATGAAGCTCGGTGACCTGATACCCCTGGGTGACCTGTGGGACGTCCTCGCGGACGGCATGGGCGAGGCCTTCACTGACCGTCTGCGCGCACAGTCCGAGGCTGCGATCCGCTTCCACACCAAGGTCCAGGCGTTCCTCCTGCAGAAGTACGGCTCCACCGAGGATGCCGGCTACCGTGCCGACGACCGCTTCGTGAAGACGCTCCTCCTGGGCTTCCTCTCACCGGAAGTCCCCGCCCTGTCCCGCCTCACCGGCGGACGTCTCGCTGCGCTCAACCACGGTTCACTGCGCTCCCGCGCGGTAACGCCGGGCGAACTGGCGGTGCGCCGGCTCCGCGAGTTGCAGGCGGAGTTCCCCGGGGAGCTGCGCAGCGACGGCAACGACGCCGACCCGGTGTTCACGCTCCATCTGTCCGACCTCGATGTGGAGCCGATCCTCGACGCAGTGGGCGAGAAGGACAATGTCGGGCAGCGCCGCATCTGGGTCAAGGAGCGGCTGTGGGAGGCGCTTGGCGTCCGCGACACGGGCGCGTTCGTTTGCGAGCACGAGGTGGTATGGCGCGGTACCAAGCGCATCGCCGAGTTCGTCTTCGAGAACGTCAAGGAACCGGCAACCATGCCGACGACGCAGTTCTCGCCCAGCGTCGAAGGCCGCGTCCGCTTCATCGTCGACTACCCCTTCGACGAGTCCGACGGGCACCCCAGCGATGACACCGCGCGTATCCAGCGGCTGCGGCAGGACGGCTTCGAGGCTGCCACCGTCGTCTGGCTGCCGTTCTTCTTCTCCCCGCAGCGCTCCGCGCAGCTCGGCCGCCTGCTGAAGATCCAGTACCTGCTGGAGCGAGACCGTCTCGCCAACTACGCCGCCCATCTGCCCTCCGACGACCAGATCCGGGTCAAGCACCAGCTCGAGGCCCAGCGCGACACCCTCACCAGCCAGCTCACCGACGTGCTGCGGCAGCTGTACGGGATCGCGAGCCTGGACGAGACGAACGTCGGCGCGGAGACCCCGGACGGGCAGCACGTGTACTCCCTCTACCCGGGACACACTCCGCAGCTTCAGGGCGGCGCGCCCTTCGCGTACAACCTGGGCAAGCTTGCCGACGGGCTGTTCGCCGCGCTCTACCCCAAGCACCCGGACTTCGACCCGCAGGAGACCCGCAAGCCCGTCACCGCTGGCGAGCTGAAGACGGTCTACGGCTGGATCGCGCGGGCCATGGAGGACGGCTCGCGTCGCGTCGTCGTGGACAGCAAGCAGCTGGGTCTGGTCAAGCGGATCGTTCACCCCCTGGAGCTGGGTGAGGTCCACGACGGGCCGCTGAACATCGGAACCGAATGGCGCCGCCGCATCGAGCAGCACGCCACCGCGCAGGGCGTCACCGGCGACTACGAGGTCGAGGACATCCGTCGCTGGATCGCCGAACTGGGCTGGACCGGCCTGGACAAGGCGGTCAGCAATCTACTGATCGCCGTGTACGCGCTGGTCGCGGACCGCTCCTGGGTCTACAACGGCTCCTCCGCCGCGGCCCCCGACGTGGACCGTATCGCCCCCGGCTGGGCGCTGCGGGCGCAGGAGCTGCCCAGCGAGCAGGAGTTCACCGCCGCGCACGAGCGCGCCGCCGCGCTGTTCGGACAGAGCGTGCCCCGGGTGCGCTACGCCCGTAACGTCAACGACCTGGCAGCGAAGGTCCGGGCGAAGGCACAGGGCTGGGAGCCGGCCGTCAACGGTCTGCGACGGTCCCTGGCCAACCACCGCACAGCACTCGGCCTGATGGACGAGCAGAACGCCCGCGAGACCTCGGTGCGCGACGCCGCCGACCTGATCGCCCGCCTGGTCCGGCACAAGGACGCCACCGCGCTCGTGCGGGAGCTTTCCGCGCTCGGCTACGCAACCTCGGACGACGTACTGGCGAAGGCCATGTCCTCGGCCCAGCAGACCCTGGACGCGCTGGACCGCGTCAAGTGGCAGCTTCTCGACAGCGTGCGCGGCCTGACCAGCCGCGGCGATGGTCTGGCGGACCGGGCGGAGCGGCTACTTACGGAGATCGCCGAGACGGCCGCCACGGTGGAGCGCGACCGGGAGCTGGCTCCGGTACTGAACGCGGCCGAGAGCCGGGCCGTGGACATCATCAGCGAGTCCGGGCGGCTGAACGCCGTCGCCGCGCCAGCGCCCGAGCCCGCCCCGTCACCCACCGCAGCATCTGTTCCGAACCCGCGGGGCGCAGACCAGGTGAGCCTGACCGTCCACGGCCAGCCCCCGCTGCCCGCTCAGGCGCAGCCGGCACCCGAGGCGCCCGCAACACCCGCCGCATCCCCTGCCGCCACAGTTCCGCCCGCCCGGCGCCGCCGCCTGATCGTCGCAACCAGCCCAGGCAGCCTGGAGCCGGAACTGGCCCAGGTCCTTGCGGAACTGACCCAACAGATCATCTCCCACGCGGCTGCCAAGCCCGGCACCGCCATCGAGATCGGCTGGCAGGAAGTGGAAGGTGGTGCATCATGACCCAGGCGAGTACGGGGACCACCGTCCCCGAGATCGACCAGCGCGCGGTCGAAGCCCTGCTGTGGACGGCGCTCCCCCACGCCAAGAGCTCTCGCCTGGTACTAGTCCGCGGCCGTTACCGCGAAGGCGCACCAGGTGAGTTCACCACTCGGCTCATCAAGGATCCGATGGTGGACGGCGAGCAGGAACAGCGCCGGATCTATGTCAGCCACCAGTCCTCGGTGCTCGGCATCGTCGACGCCTGGCAGAGCCATCTCGCCCGGCACGCCGACGGCGTTGCTGGCCGCGACATCCTCGTCGTCACCACCGACGCTCCCGACACCCGCCCCATGCCGCTGGACTTGCGCGGAGAGGCCATCGGCCGCTCCCTCCTCACCGTCGACCGCGTCGAGATCGTCAAGCAGCGCTTCAGCGCGGTGGACGTCGACCCGCGCATCCGTCGCGAACCATGGCTCGCCGACGCGCTGCTCGCCGCAGAGCCGCCCGGCGGATGGCTCCCCGTCGGCTCCGTGCTGACCCTGGACGCGGCCATGCGCGCCCTCGTGCACGCCCGGATCGGCCTGGGCGACGGCCTTTCGACCGACGCCGTGCCGCTCGACGTGGAAGCCCTCCTCACCTGGTCCCGCACCCCCGGCGGCCCCGCACGCTTCGCGGACCTGCAGCCCGAGGAGCGAGCCGGCCTGACCAACTGGCTGGAGCGCACAGTCGGCGACTCCGCTCCCCTGCTGCTCGCCCTGGCACAAGCCGGACGCGGCGAAGACGCGATGGCACTGGGCATCGTCGCCGCCGCCCTCACCGGGCCGAAGGCCACCGCAGACGCGGCCCTGGCCGTGGGAGCGCTGTTCGGTTCCGTCCCCTTCCGGCCGGACGAGCTGCGCCACTACACCCTCGCCGTGGAGGGCGTCCTCGCCCGGTGGATCACGCAGGCCACAGCGGGTGGACCGCGCAGCGGCGAGGCGCGCACCCGCGTCCTGGAGGTCTTGGAACAGGCCGACCGCCTGGCGGATCGGGCAGGTCTGCGCGAGGCCCTCGCCGACAGCGGATTCCTTCCCTCAGGCTTCCGCGCCCGGCTTAGGGCACTCGCCGCCGCTCTCACTCCGGCTCCCGACCAGCGCAACGTGACGGCAGCCGAAGCCGCCCTACACCAGTTGAAGAATCATCACCTGGCGGCCCTGCTCTTCTGCGAGCAGGTGCACCTCGCCGAGATGGCGGTACGCCTCGAACGCTGGCTGACGACCCCGGAGGCCAACCTCGCGTCCGGCTCCGGAGCGGTGGGCGCCGCGGTTCAGGCCCACCTCGGCAACTGGGGCTGGGCCGACCGTGCCCTGAACCGGCTGTGGACCGGGGACGGGGCGGCGGACCCGCACGTCAACGAGGCGTACCGGGTGGTCCACGACGCCGCCCGTGCCCGCCGCGATCGCCTGGACCGCACCTTCGCCAAGACCCTGGCCGCCTGGACGCAGCACGCCACCAGCACCGCGCCCGACGGGGCGCTGCTGGCGGAGGACGTGCTGCGGCACATCGCGGTGCCGCTCGCTGCGAAGCGGCCCCCGTTGATCCTGCTTCTCGACGGCATGAGCAGCGCGGTCGCCACCCAGCTCGGTGAGGAACTGGGCGCGCCGCGCTGGATGGAGGCCGCGCCGGACGCCGGCCGGCGGGCCGCCGCCGTCGCCGCGATCCCGTCGATCACCACTGTCAGCCGCGCCACGCTCCTCACCGGCGGCCTGGTTGCTGGCGGTCAGAGCGTGGAGAAGGACGGGTTCATCGCGTTCTGGCGCAAGCGGCGGCATGAAGCGGTGCTGTTCCACAAGGCCGACCTGCCCGGCCCAGCCGGGCACCGGCTCGCCCCCGAGGTCGTCGCGGCCCTCGCAGGCGACGGCGTCGTCGGCGTGGTCCTCAACACCATCGACGACGCGCTCGACCACGGTCAGGAGAACTCCAAGGGCGATTGGACAGTGGGCAGCGTCCGCTACCTGTCCGAGCTGCTGGACGCCGCGCGCGGCCAGGGCCGCCCGGTGGTGCTGGTCGCCGATCACGGCCACGTCCTGGACCGCACCACCGAAGGCCCTGTGCCCGCCCACGGCGTCGAGTCGGCGCGCTGGCGGATCGCCAGCCCCGCAGAGCAGCCCGGTGAGGACGAGATCCAGCTGGCCGGCCCGCGCGTGCTGGAGGGCGGCGGCACGGTCACCGTGCTGTGGCGGGAAGATCAGCGCTACACCCCCCGCAAGGCCGGCTACCACGGCGGCGCAGCTCTGGCCGAGATGACCGTGCCGGTGCTGGTGCTGCTTCCGTCGGCCGAGATCCTGCCAACCGGCTGGTCAGTGCTGGCCCCGGAAGTCGTCACCCCGCCGTGGTGGCACGAGCCGGGCCGCAAGGATGTGCCCGCCGCGCCGCAACCCAGCCCGGGCTCCGGTCCGGTCGCAAGGAAGAAGGCCGAGCCGCCCCGTGCCGGCGATACTGCAACGTCCCCGGCCCTCGGCGCCCTGGTCGTGGACACCGGCGTGTATGCGGCGCAGAAGCAGTTCGTCCGCAAGGGCCCCGAGAAGAAGGCCGTCGCCGCCGTCATCGACGCTCTCATCGCGGCGGACGGTACGCTCTCGCTCGCCGCAGTGAGCACAGCCGCCGCATCCTCAGGCGGGCGCGCCCCGCGCAACGCCGAGTTCTTCGTCGCGGCACTGCAGCGGCTGCTCAATGTCGAGGGCTACCCGGTCCTCGGCCTCATCGACGCGGGCGCACGCGTCAAGCTCGACATCACACTGCTGAAGGACCAGTTCGGGGTGAAGGCGTAGATGAGCACGGTCTCTGCGGTCAGCCCGGCCCGCCGCCGCGAGGTCGTGGACGCACTGCGGCGCGGCACCGTGCCGCAGTCGGGACTCGACCTGTTCGCCGTCGGCCTGGACCGCTTCTCCGGGGCCCTGGACGGCGACCTGGCCACCGTGGCGCGCGGCGGCGCCGCCTTCCACGCCATCCGCGGCGAGTACGGCTCCGGCAAGACCTTCTTCGCCCGCTGGCTCGCCGAGCGCGCCAAGCGCGCCGGACTGGCCACCGCCGAGATCCAGATCTCGGAGACCGAGACACCTCTGCACAAACTGGAGACCGTCTACCGCCGCCTCACCGAGCGCCTCACCACGGCCACCCACCCGCCGAGCGCGCTGCGAGCCGTGATCGACTCCTGGTTCTTCACCCTCGAAGAAGAGGTCCTTGACGCGGGCGAGACCGACGAGGACGACGCCGACGCGCTCGCCGACGCCGTGGACACCCTCATGGAACAGCGCCTCATCGACGTCGCCCGGACCACCCCGGCGTTCGCCGCAGCCCTGCGCGGCTACCACCATGCCCGCGCCGCAGGCGACGCGCCCACCGCCGAAGCACTGATCGCCTGGCTCGGCGGACAGAAGTCCGTCGCCGCCTCCGCCCGGCGCTCCGCCGGCGTCCGCGGCGACCTGGACCACTTCGCCGCCCTCGGCTTCCTGCAAGGCCTGCTCACCGTCCTGAGGGACTGCGGCCAGCCAGGCCTCCTCCTGGTCCTCGACGAGATCGAGACCCTGCAGCGGGTCCGCAGCGACGTCCGGGAAAAGGCCCTCAACGCGCTACGGCAGCTCCTGGACGAGATCGACGCCGGACGCTTCCCCGGCCTGTTCCTCGTCATCACCGGAACCCCCGCCTTCTACGACGGGCAGCAGGGCATCCAGCGGCTGCCTCCGCTGGCCCAGCGCCTGGCCACGGACTTCTCCACCGACCCGCGCTTCGACTCCCCCCGGGCCGTGCAGCTGCGCCTGCCCGGCTTCGACCTGACCCGGCTCTGCGAGCTCGGACGCAACATCCGCGACCTCTACGCCAGCCAGGCCACCCACCCCGAGCGGATCGCCCACGCCGTGGACGACGCCTACATCGCCCAGCTCGCCACAGCAGTCACCGGCGGCCTCGGAGGCAACGTCGGCGTCGCGCCACGGCTGTTCCTGCGCAAACTCGTGGCGGACGTCCTCGACCGCGTGGATGAGTTCGAAGACTTCGACCCGCGCAAGGACTACGCCCTCACCGTCTCCTCCGCCGAGCTCAGCGAGGTCGAACGCAACGCCGCCGCAGCCAGTGCCGACGACATCGAGCTGGACCTGACGTGACCCGCACCGCTTCCGACGACCCGGTAAGCAGGCTCGACACCGTACTGCTGCACCACATCGTCAACACCCTCGGCTGGAAGTCGCTGCGCCCGCTCCAGCAGGAGGCCATCGACCCGCTGCTGTCCGGAACCGACACCGTGCTGCTCGCCCCCACCGCCGGCGGCAAAACGGAAGCCGCCGCATTCCCCCTGCTGTCCCGGATGGCCGCCGAGAACTGGACCGGCACCTCCGTGCTCTACGTCTGCCCGCTCAAAGCGCTGCTCAACAACCTGCTGCCGCGTCTGGAGACCTACGCATCGTGGCTGGGGCGCACCGCCGCACTGTGGCACGGCGACGTCTCCCAGCCCAAACGCAAAGCCATCCTGCGCCAGCGCCCCGACATCCTGCTGACGACCCCGGAGTCGCTGGAATCGATGCTGGTGAGCGTGAACGTGGACCACCGCGCGTTCTTCGGCGGCCTGCGCGCCGTCGTCATCGACGAGGTCCACGCCTTCGCCGGCGACGATCGCGGCTGGCACCTCCTGGCCGTCCTGGAACGTCTGCAGCGCGTCGTTGGACGGTCCGTGCAGCGCGTCGGGCTGTCCGCCACCGTCGGCAACCCGGAAGAACTTTTGAGCTGGCTCCAGGGCTCGGCCGCCGGCACCCGCCCCGCCCAGGTCATCGCCCCGCACCTGCGCGCTCAGTCCGAGCCGTCGTCAGGGAAGCCGGCGGGGCCGCCGCCGGGCGCTGTGCAACTCGACTACGTCGCCTCGCTGACCAACGCCGCCACGGTCATCGCTGCCCTCCACCGGGGTGAGAAGCGCCTGGTCTTCTGCGAGTCCCGACGCCAGGTCGAGGAACTCGGGGAGAGCCTGCGCGCCAAGGGTGTCACCACGTTCCTCTCTCACGCCTCCTTGTCGGTGGACGAGCGCCGTCGCGCCGAGGAGGCTTTCGCCGAGGCTCGGGACTGTGTCATCGTCTCCACCAGCACCCTCGAACTGGGTATCGACGTCGGCGACCTGGACCGTGTCATCCAGATCGACGCCCCTGGCAGCGTCGCCTCCTTCCTCCAGCGCATCGGACGGACCGGACGACGCCCCGGCTCCACTCGCAATTGCCTCTTCCTCGCTGTCGACGAGGGCGGCCTGCTCGCCGCTGCCGCCCTGCTGCTCCAGTGGTCCCGGGGCTGGGTCGAACCCGTCGTGCCACCGCCCGAGCCGCGTCATATCGTCGCGCAGCAGATCCTCGCCCTGTGCCTGCAGGAACACGGGATCGGTGACAGGCTCTGGCAGGAGTGGTGGGGCGGCCTCGGCCCCTTCGGCCCGGCAGCCGAGCCCATCGTGCGCCACCTGGTCCGCGAGGGCTACCTCGACCAGGACGGCGGGATGCTGTTCATCGGCCCCGAGGCCGAACGCCGCTTCGGTCACCGGCACTTCATGAACCTCACGGCCGTCTTCACTGCTGCACCGGAATTCACGGTCCTCAACGGGCGTACCGAGATCGGCAAGACCGACCCCACCCTTCTCACCGAGGAGTGCGCCGGACCGCGACGCCTGCTGCTCGCCGGCCGCAGCTGGCAGGTCACCTACATCGACTGGAACCGCAAGCGCTGCTTCGTGGAACCCGTCGACAGCGGCGGAAAAGCAAAGTGGAACAGCGGCGCGCTGCCCATGGCGTCCTTCGAACTTGCCCGTGCCGCCCGCGAGGTCCTCCTCGGCGAGGACCCGCCGATCGCATTCACCAAACGCGCCGAAGGTGCGCTGGCGCAGCTGCGCGAAGAGAGCACAGAAACCGTCCACCCCGGCGGCAATCACATCATCCACGACGGCGAGGGCAAGGACCTGCGGTGGTGGACCTGGGCCGGCCACCGCACGAACGTCACGCTGGCCGCCACCCTGACCCCCATCGCCGACCCCCTCCAACGCGGCAACGACCTCTACGTGCGGCTACGCGCCGACCTCACCCCGCAGAGGTGGAAAGAAGCTACTGCGCACGCCGCAGACAGCCTCTGCCTCCCCGAAATCGACCCCCGCGCCCTCAACGGCCTCAAATTCAGCGCCGCCCTGCCCGAACGCCTCGCAGAAGCCACTCTCGCAGCACGCCTCGCAGACCTCGACCACGCCGCCCACGTCCTCACCGAACCAGCCCGCTTTGTGCGCCCCGGCTTGATGTAAGCGGACCTGATCGTCGAGTTCATCCTCCTCCACGGCAGGCCGCCATTCGTACCTGCACAGGGGCAGCCGCAACTGACTCCCGGATAGTGCGGCTTCGTGGACGAGGGTTACTTCACGCGGAACATGCGACACTATCGCAGTCCTCGCCTATTGTGACCCCACGATTGCACTGTCTCAGTACCCTCGGGATCTACAACCGCGGTCGGACTGGTGCTGCTGCGAACACCCTTCCTCTCCGCCGCATCAGCAGTAGCATGCTCCTGATCAGCCACACGAAAATTCATTGGGGGGAGTCATGGCCGAGCTCAAGATTCCTGAGATCTATTGGGATGACAACGAAGCCGTGCGTCTTTTGGTGGAGTACTTCACACGGCGGCGCGCCAAGGGCGACCTGTACTACTCCGGGGCATACTTCGAGCGGCTCGGCGGCGGCGGTGACAATGAAGCAGACGCGAACCGTTTCACGAGCGACGACCTTGTCGCGATCACGATGCTTGGCGTCCACGTGCGTGGACATGGCGCGGTCGACCTCCTGACCGACCCGGACGGCCACTGGGCGCGACTGTTGTCGGCCATCCCGCGCAGCGCTCGGCTGGAGGATCCCGACAGCGCCCCGCTCGTTGCGGAAGGCGGGCCAGCATGGCAGCTGTGGGAATGTCTCCGTGATGCCGAGAAGTACCCCAACAAGCCGGACGGGGTCGGGCCGGTCGTCGCGGGAAAGCTACTTGCCCGCAAGCGCCCCCGATTGATCCCGGTGTACGACATCCGAGTCAAGTCCCTCCTGGAGCGCCCGAAAGTGGACAACACCTTCTGGGCTGCGCTGCATCAGGCGCTGCAGGCAGACGAGATGGCGCTGTACCGGCAATTGCTCCGGCTGCGCGAGAAGGCTGGAATCGGTGACGACATCGCAGCACTGCGAGTCTTTGACGTCATCGCCTGGATGCACGAGGGCGAGCGTCAAGCCGCAGCCTAGCCCGCTGAGGTGGCGGCCCGCTTCTCGAGGGTAAGTGGATCTAGAGCACACGAAGCGGGAATTTCCCGGCGCACGGTGGCGGTGTCAGCAGTGAGGTCGGGTGGGTAGGCGGCCTCGTCCCAATCGATTCGAGGCGGATTTTATGGCCACACAGGCTCAACTCCGGGGTTACCTTCTGGAAGAAGCGTTGGCCTGGTTGCTGAGGCGCAGCGGCTACGAGCTTCTGACCTCGGTCGCCGACGATCCGGTCGAACTGTCCCAACAGGGGAAGCACACCTTGTTCGTCCAGGGTCGGGGTGCCCGCCACCAAGTGGACGTTCTCGGTCAGTTCGCCTTCACTCCTGCGTTCTCGCTGCCCATACGCCTCTTCCTGGAAGCGAAGTTTCGTGACGCGCCATGCGTATTGCGCGACGTACGCCAAGCCCACGGGTTGCTTCGCGACGTCAACGAGAACTTCGCCGTTGGGCCGAGCGGGCGCCCCCGACGTCGCTACCAGTACTCCTATGCCCTGTTTTCGACCAGCGGGTTCACGAAGGCTGCGCAGGAGTACGCCCTTGCGCATCAGATCTCGCTGGTGGACCTGTCCGGAGTCTCCTTCCGGTGGCTGCTCGATCCGGTGCTCAACACTGCCGGAACGTTGTTCGATTCAGACTCGGGATTCCACTCTAAGAGGGCGGTATGAGAGTTGATGCCCGTTTCGACATTGCGGCTGGGGTGGGTGGGCTGGTCGTGGTCTTGGCGGCTGGTTATGGGCGCGGCTGAG